>JARLJJ010000107.1 GCA_031291275.1 Formivibrio sp. | reverse complement strand
TGGTGCGGTGCGTTACTACTTGGGGATTCACCGCGATGTGACCGAATTGCATGAGCTGAACGAGCGGTTGCAGAACCAGAAACGCCTGATTGAATCGATCATCGACCTGGCGCCTGTCGCCGTGGCGTTGCTCGATGAAAATGAACGCGTATTGCTGGATAACCACGAATACAAGAAGCTGATGGGTAGCTTTGGCATGCAAGAGCCTGCGCATGCCATTTTGTCCGGGTTGCGCACAGAATTGAGTGAGTCGGCTTGGGCGCAGATATTGGCACGTGATGAATTTGTCGACCAAATGTTGCGTTTCGATCGTGCCGGTGGGCAAGGGCCACGCTGGTTTGCCGCGTCCGGCGCCTGGTTCATGCAAAGTGAGCCCTCTGCCGAAACCTTTTTTACGTCCGCATCCAAGCGTTATTTGCTCCTGGTACTGACCGACGTGACTGCACTCAAGCGCCAGCAACAGGAACAATGGCTGCAGGCGCTGCGCACCATGCTGGCCGAGGGCGAGTTGGTGGCGCGTTTGCGTGAAACACTGGCTGGCGCTGCCTACCAATTGGCTGGTCCGCTTAACTTGATGGCGGCAGCGGAAAAACGGGTGGCGCAGCGGATTCCGGCAGGTGATGCGGCCTTGGTGGCACTCCATGAGGCACGCCAGCAGGGGGAGGAAGCCCTGGCTTTGCTGCAGGGCGCCATGCCCAGCATTCCGGCTGAAGCCTGGATGCCCTTGAACTGCAACGAATTGCTGCATGACGTGCTGGATTTGTCGACCGACCGCCTGTTGGCCGAAGGGGTGGTGGTGGATTGGAAGCCGGCCTTGCGCCTGCCGTCCGTGAGTGGTCAAGCCGTTGCGTTGCGAGGCGCATTCCATCAACTGATTGCCAATGCGCTGGATGCTCTGCATGACAGTCGCCGGCCCTTGCGCGTATTGAAGCTGGGCACCCGGCAGGAGGGCGACTGGATCGAGCTGGATATTGTCGATAGCGGTCCCGGTATCCCCGAAGCCTTGCGTTTGAAAGTGTTTGAACCCTTTTTTACGACGCGGCCCAAGGGGGCCAGAGCAGGCATGGGGTTGGCTTTAGCGCAGGAAATCGTCCTGCGTCATGGCGGATGCCTGGAAATCGATCCTGCCTATTTGTTGGGTTGTCGTGTCATCGTGCGTTTGCCAACCGTGCAGGAGGAGATCGGTCATGGATGATCCCTTCTACCCAGATCTACCCGCATTGGATTTGGCCGCAATTGATCGACTGGAAGCGGCACTCGCCACGGTTTATGGCGTTAGCCAGGTATTGTCGCGCACGTTGAATCTTCAGGAGACCCTGCGCGAAGTTCTGCATATTCTCGACCGTGAAGCCGATATTCATCACAGCGTGGTTAGCCTGTCCGAACCCGGTGAAGACGGTGCGGTGGTCAGTGCTGTACAAGGCATTCGAGGCCCGCTCCCGATTGTGCGTTATGAAATCGGCGAAGGCTTGACTGGTGCTGTACTGGCGGGCGGTCGGGTGATCTCGATCCCGCGCATTGCCGATGACGACCGTTTTCTGGATCGGCTGGGCATGTTCAATGAGGAACTGCCTTTTGTGGCCGTGCCGATCAAGGTCGGCGATGAAATTGCCGGGGTGCTGGCGGCACAGCCGGAAGCGCCGGAGGGGCTGGACCAGTACACGCAGTTGATTGAAATGGTGGCCAATCTGATCGGGCAGAGCGTGAGGCTGGCTTGGCAGGTGGCGCGCGAGAAGCGCGAGTTGACCGACGAGCGCGATACCCTGCGCCGTACGGTCAAACGTGAATTCGGCTTTGACAATATCGTTGGCCACAGCCGTGATATGAAGCGTATTTTTGACCAGATTCGCCAAGTGGCCAAATGGAATACGACAGTATTGGTCCGGGGCGAAACCGGCACTGGCAAAGAACTGATTGCCAATGCCATTCACTTCAACTCGCCCCGCGCCGGCGGCCCCTTCGTCAAGATGAACTGTGCTGCCTTGCCGGAAAATTTGCTTGAATCCGAACTTTTTGGCCATGAAAAAGGCGCCTTTACCGGTGCGGTGATGCAACGCAAGGGCCGGTTCGAGCAAGCTGACGGTGGGACGCTGTTTCTCGATGAAATCGGTGAAGTATCTGCTGCATTTCAGGCCAAGCTGCTCAGGATTTTGCAGGAAGGCGAGCTGGAACGGGTGGGCGGCAATCGCACCCTGAAAGTCAATGTACGGGTGATCGCTGCCACGCACCGTGACTTGGAAGGTGCGGTTGAAGATGGCAATTTCCGCGAGGATTTGTACTACCGCCTCAATGTGATGCCAATTTATGTTCCCGCCTTGCGCGAACGCCTGGAAGATGTCCCCGAGATTGCCCGCCATTTGCTGGCGCGCGTCGGCAAAGATCAAGGCCGTGAGTTGGAGTTGGTCGAAAGTGGTGTGCGCGTACTGCTGGCGCATCACTGGCCGGGCAATGTCCGTGAACTGCAAAACTGTCTTGAGCGTGCGGCGGTGATGAGCGAGTCCGGCCAGATCGATCGAGAGTTGCTGCAACTGTGTGGGTTGAGCGATACGCCCGCGGCGCTGCGTCCGGCGGCCATTGATCTGGATGATCCTAATCTGTCTGAGCGCGATCGGGTGCTTGCGGCGTTGGAGCAGGCGGGTTGGGTGCAAGCCAAGGCAGCGCGTCTGCTGAACATGACGCCGCGCCAGATTGCTTATCGGGTGCAGACGCTGGACATTCCGATGCGTCATTTATAACTGGGTAGCCGTGATCCGGACTCGACGGCTGACGATCATTTGTTACTTGTTGGGAACCACTTTCAAGGATTCGATAGGTCTGTCATAACCGCGACAAACCGGCCAGACTTGTTGTAATTCTGCTTTTTTTGATGGGTACTCCTCCTCTTATCCCGCTGATTCAGCGGGATTTTTTTTGTGGGTATGCTGGCACACGGCTTGCAACTGTCAGGGTGAAACGACAATGGGAGCTCCATCGTGACTGCGCAAATTCTTTCATTTTCTGCACCGACTTCCTGTGGCAGCGGCAGTGCCGGTACCAGCAGCCAAGAGTGCCATGACCCGCGTGTGGCGGACCATCCTTGTTACTCGAAGGATGCGCACCACAAATTCGCGCGCATCCATCTGCCGGTTGCCCCCGCCTGCAATATCCAGTGCAACTACTGCAACCGCAAATACGATTGCAGCAACGAATCGCGCCCTGGCGTGGTATCTGAAGTACTAAGCCCGGAAGAAGCCGCCTATAAGGTGTTGGCTGTGGCCGATGTGATTCCGCAATTGTCTGTGGTGGGGATTGCCGGTCCTGGGGATGCGTTCGCTAATTGGCCACGCAGTGCCGCTACGCTGATGGCTGTCAAAAAAGCGTTGCCGGGGTTGCGCTTGTGCTTGTCCAGTAATGGGTTGAACGTTGCCCCGCATGCCGATGAAGTGGTTGCCTTGGGTATTGAACATGTCACGGTGACCATCAATACATTGGACCCGGAAATTGGCGCACGGATCTACCCGTGGATATTCTGGGAACACAAACGCTGGAAAGGACTGGAAGCAGCACAAATTCTGATTCGCGAGCAGTGGCGTGCAGTCGAAGCGCTGACCTCGCGTGGCATGCTGGTCAAGATCAACTCGGTTTACATTCCCGGTCTTAATGACGAGGAGTTGCCGAAGATCAGTCGTAAGGCGGCGGAATTCGGTGTGGCGATCCATAACGTGATGCCGCTGATTTCGGATGCCAGCCACGGTACGCATTTTGGGCTCGCTGGTCAGCGTGGTCCCGATGAAGCCGAACTTGAAGCCATGCGTGCGCGCTGTGGTGAACACTTGCCGCAAATGGGCCATTGTCATCAATGTCGTGCCGATGCGGTGGGCATGCTCGGGGAAGATCGCGGTGCCGAATTCGGTCGCGAGGCACTGGCGGGTCGGGTGCTGGATGCGCAGGCTATTGCGGCGCGCCATGCCGCGGTGCAGGCAGCATTAAAGTCAGGCGCGGGGGCTAAATGGAAAATCGCTGTCGCTACGGGGGATGGGGCACGTATCGACCTGCATTTCGGTCACGCCGAAGCGTTCCGCGTGTACGAGAGCGATGGCCAAAGTGTGAAACTTGTCGGTCTGCGCCGTACCGCGGTGTACTGCCAGGGCCCAAGCGATTGTGGCGATGATGATGCAGCGCTTCCCAAGTTGGTGCAAGGACTGTCCGATTGTGCAGCCGTGTTGGCGGTGCGCATCGGTTATGCGCCCTGGCAGGTACTGGAGCAGGCTGGCATTCAGCCTGTGGTGGAGCATGCTTTTGCCGCTATCGAACCGGCTGTGCTGGCGGTGGCACAAAAACTGCATGCCCAAATGGCAGCACTTCTGGAAAATCGGGCGTAGCCATGGCTTATGCAATTACTGATCGTTGCATCTCTTGTTGGGCTTGTCTGACGGTTTGCCCGAATCAGGCCATTGCCCATGTGGAAGGCATGTTCATGATCGATCCGCAGCACTGTACCGAATGCGCGGGTGATTTTGCCGATCCACAGTGCAGCAGCATTTGCCCGGCGGAAGGCGCGATCGAGAACGAGTGGGGCGAGCCAGTTAACCCCATTGGTTCGCTGACACCGGTGAAGGCTGCTTGATTGTTTCCGTGACCTCAGGATGAAGGGGGAAATACCATGAACTTGCCGATTGCCCTCAATAAGGAATCACTCGCTGCTTGGCGCCAAGTGTATAAATTATTGCGCTATTCCGAACTGATGGTCCATGCCGGTGATTACGCCAACAGTCATCTGCTGGCGACGATCGTTACCAGCCAGTCATTGGGCCGCAGTGTACTTCCGCCTGATTTTGGCCTAGGTGAAGCGCGTTTGAAAGTCATGACCGAGCGCCATTTTTCCGGACTGACTTTCGCATTGCCCGAAAGCTGGAAACCTGTGGAAGACCTGCCTGAACACCAAGATTTGTTGAATCTGTTGTTGCGTTATCGCGCAGGCCTAGATGACAGCGAATATGATCTTGCCGTGATGGTCGCCACTGCCTGTACTGGCAAAGACCACCTCTGGCAGGATCTTGGCTTGAATAACCGGAATGAGCTTTCCGAATTATTCAGTCGTAATTTCCCGTCTCTTGCTGCTCTGAATAGCCGGGACATGAAATGGAAAAAATTCCTCTATAAGCAACTGTGCGAAGAAGAGGGCATTTATGTCTGCCGATCACCGTCTTGCGATGCGTGCAAAGATTTTGGCGAATGTTTTGGGTCCGAATCGTGACTGGCAGATAGGCCCTATGTGATTGATTTACCAGACTTGAATCCTAGGTGGCCGGGTGTTTGCCCGAATGAAAAAAGCCCGCATGCGTGCGGGCTTTTTGTTCATTGACTTGGCTGTGGCGCTAACGGAACGGTTCTTTATGTTCTTGCCCCGTACTGTGTTCAGGAAGTCGTTGGAATATACTGGATACCGCAGCGGCAAGCCGCCTGGCAAGATCGAATAGGGGGTTGAACACATCGTTCACCGTACTCGCCAAGCCTTCCATGAAGTCGATCGCCATAGGTCCTCTCTTCGTTGAAGGGTTCAGTTATGCAGCCGTATTTTGCTCTCGCGATGCAGGAAATAACCCCAAACTTTGCTTTCAATACTGCATCTGTGGAAGTCTAGTCTTTGGGTTTTTTTGCACTGCGGCTTTGCGCTGATATACATTTTAAGCCGCACAAAATCACTCTAGTCATCGCTCTGGTGTTTGTCAAAGCGATAAAATTGATAATTAATCAGGATGTTATGAATAACAATGACTTGTTTATCGCGCGCTTTGACGAGTTGCTGATCCGTCTTAATCACTGGTTGCCGGATGTGCCGCCCAAGGTTGACTGGACTGCGCAGGCGTTTCGCTGGCGTAACACGCATGGACACGGCTACCTGCAGGCTGTCGCGCATCCACACCAGATCGGACTCAAAGATCTGGCGGCAGTCGATCAACAAAAAGCCCAGCTATACGAAAATACCCGGCAATTTGTTGAGGGACGTACTGCCAATAATGTCTTGCTGACAGGGGCGCGCGGTACGGGTAAATCATCACTGATCAAGGCGGTCTGGCAGGAATTTTTTGCAAAAGGATTGCGTTTGCTCGAAGTGGAAAAAGCCCATTTGGTCGATCTGCCCGATATTATCGAGATGCTTTATAACCGGCCGGAGCGGTTCATTCTTTTCTGTGATGATCTTTCTTTTGAAGAAGGGGATCATGGCTATCAAGCGCTGAAAACGGTGCTCGATGGTTCTATTTCAGCCAGTTCCTCAAATGTTCTGATCTATGCAACATCCAACCGTCGCCATCTGGTGCCGGAATACTTCAGCGAGAATGCGGCCACTCAACACGTTGGTGAAGAGGTTCATTTTTCCGATTCTGTAGAAGAAAAACTGGCGCTATCTGAACGTTTTGGTTTGTGGCTGACGTTCTATGCAATGGATCAGGATGCCTATCTGGCTGCTGCGCAAATATGGCTCGCCAATCTTGGTTTTAGTCGCTGGGATGATCAAATCCGTCATGAAGCACTCCTATGGTCACGCACGCGTGGCGCGCGCAGCGGGCGGGTGGCCTGGCAGTTTGCACGCGACCGGGCGGGACGATTGGATTAAAGCTGTGGGGGAATTGGAATTTCCTTGCATCGTGGACTGCTTTCCCAGACAGGCAAAGTTTTCAGCAATTGGCAAGGGAAAGGAACACTTTGATTTTCCGGTCAACCTGCGCATAATCCTTTGATTCAAAATTTAGCCTGACGGTAAGTATGGACTGGCGCCACAATCGTCCCTTTCGAATCGTATTGCTACTCTGCATTGTCCTGGTCATGTTGGCGGGGGTGGTGCCCTATTTTGTTCCGCTGGACCTGCTGCGGACAGAGTTGGCAGCGCGTGTCGCCCGCGATACCCAGCGTTCGCTGAATATTCAGGGAAGCGTACGTTTTGTGCTGCTGCCTCGTCCTGCCTTGTTATTGGGTGAGGCTTCCCTGACCGAGCCAGCCAGCCCTGCCGTTTTTGCGCATTTCAATAAAGCTCGCGTGGGTCTCGCAGTTTGGCCCCTGATTTCACGCGGGGAGGTTGTGGTGCGTGAGCTTGAATTCGACAAACCCAAGATCACTGTTTTGCGCCACGAAGATGGTTCCTTGAACTTCGAGGATTTGCTGACCCAGAGCAAGGAAGATCAAGGACTGCATTTTGATCTGGAAGAATTGCATTTCAAATCGGCCGAGTTGGGATTGTCAGACGAATTTCTTGGCAATACGGTCACGCTTTCACAATTGGATCTTCATCTAAGGAATCTTGCTGATCCAAAAAATGGGAAATTGACAGTTGCGGGTGGCTTGCTCGTCGGCAAACAAGGGCAGCCAGCCTACTGGCAAGGCCAGCTTAAAGTCGATGCGGCCATGCGCTACAACGAGCAGGAGCGCCGACTGCTGGTGGCGGATCTCAAGCTAAACTTGGCTCAATTGGGGGATAGCGCACCGGAATTGCGTATTAGCCAAGGCAATTTGACAGCGACTGGCAATCTTATCTATGGCTGGCAACCGTTAAGGTTGACCGGGGGAGAACTCAAGCTCAACGGCGAAATCGTGCGCGCTGAGCAAAAGTGGAAACTCGATCTTGATTTGCCTGAAATCGGCCTTCATGGGACTTATTTGGCACTTAATCGACTCAAGCTGAATGCTGCCATGGAAAGTCCGAATGGCAATGTTTCTGCAAAGATCGAAGTACCCGCTTTGGCTGGGGCGCAGCAATCCTTATTGCGTGCCGATTCGGCGCGAATTGACGTGAAAGTGGGGAGTCCGTACCAAAATCTGACATTGGCTTTTGCCAGCCCGCTGGAGCTTCGTCGTGGGGTGCAATTCGTTTTGCCTGGCTATCGGCTAACAGGCAGTTATGGCAACCGCAGTCTTCCACGTGGTGCGATCCCCTTCGATTTGCAGGGTGAGGGACTACTGGACTTGCGCCAGGAAGCGTTGGATCTCGCCAGTCGCGGGACCCTCGATCATGCTCCGATTAATACCAGGTTGCATTTGGATGATTTTGTCTCGCCGCATTACAAGGTCGATCTTGATCTCGCCAAACTCGACCTTTCTCCTTATTTGCCTGCCGTGGCTGCCAATGCCAAAGTGATGGATCAGGAAGAGCCTTTTGATTTATGGTGGCTCAACCGGTTGGAAGCGGAAGGTTCGGTCAGGATCGGAGAGCTGATACTACAAAAGCTGCATATCAATAATCTGGCTTTTAAATTGGCAGCGACCAAACGCAAGATGGTATTGGACCCTCTTTCTGCCACGATCTACGAAGGACAGTTGACCGGGCGAGCCGAAGTCGACGCCAGTCGTCATGTGCCGGTTTTCCATTTGCAGCAGAAACTTTCCGACATGAATATCAATCCTTTGTTGGCGGACGTGCTGGCAACCAGTCGTTTCGAAGGGCGCGGTTTCCTTGATCTGGATGTGGCTGCAGTGGGCAAGAAATTGTCAGATTTGCGTCGTACCGCTGGCGGTAATGTGCGCGTTCAACTACGAAAAGGCGCTATTCGCGGGATCGATGTCGAGGCAGTATTGCGCGCAGCTGCAAATCAGCTCAAGCAAATGGGTGGGCAAGCTACAGCGCAACCCGCCAATCTGAATGCCCGTACGCACTTCAGCGAGTTAAATGCTTCCCTGTCACTCAAGCATGGCGTGGCCAGCAACAGTGATTTGAATATGTCTGCTGGCGTGCTCAAGCTGGTAGGCAGTGGTGTGGTTGATCTAGGTTCTGGCACCTTGGATTACCTGGTCAAAGCTAGCGCCAATCCTAAGGTGCCGGAACTATCCGATCTGGTCGGCCTAACTCTGCCCATTCAGTTTTCCGGTTTGCTCGCTTCCCCTGAGTACAAGGTGGATTATGCTTCGCTCAAGGAGCAACTTCTGGCGCGGAAAAAGGCGGCAGAAGCCAAACCGGTTTCGACCAAAAAACATCCGGTTAAACCAGCCTCAAAATCGGTTGCACGACCTGTGCGGAAGAAAAAGTGACGGTTTCGTTTGCCGAGCGCCTGATCGTTTGGCAGCGTCGGCATGGCCGGCATGATTTGCCTTGGCAAGTGACCAATCCCTATTTCGTCTGGTTGTCTGAGGTCATGCTTCAGCAAACCCAGGTCGTAACAGTTATCCCTTATTTTTTTCGCTTTATCGAACGTTTCCCTGATGTGGCTAGTCTGGCGGCCGCATCGCAGGATGACGTGCTTGCCGCCTGGAGTGGGCTGGGTTACTACAGTCGTGCACGCAATCTGCATCGTGCCGCGCAGCTCATCATGTCCCGTTTTTCAGGCGCATTCCCGTCAAGTCCGGTGGAACTCATCGAATTGCCTGGCGTGGGCCGTTCTACTGCCGCTGCTATTGCCACTTTTTCATTTGGAGCAAGGGCGGCGATTCTGGATGGCAATGTGAAACGGGTGCTGACGCGCTGGGCCGGCATACCCGGTTGGCCTGGTGAGCTGGTGGTGGAAAACCGGTTGTGGCAACTGGCTGAATCATTATTGCCGCCAGGCAATGTCGAGACTTATACCCAGGGCTTGATGGATTTGGGTAGCTTGATCTGTACGCGCAGCAAGCCCAGTTGTGGGAATTGTCCGCTGGCAACCGACTGTGTAGCGCTGGCGACAGATCAACAAGCCGTATTGCCAACATCCAAGTCAAGGAAGACCTTGCCGGAGCGCCATGTCGTATTGTTGATGATCCGGTATGAAGATCAAATCCTGCTGGAGCGCCGTCCCCCTGCGGGCATATGGGGAGGGCTATGGAGCCTTCCCGAAACAACAGATACGCTTTCCGCTGCGGCAATATGCCGTCAACGTTTCGGTATTGATATTGAGTTCGAACCGGCAGCAGCAGATTTTATCCACGTTTTCACCCATTTTCGCCTGACTATCATGCCCTTGACTGGATGGGTTCAGCATGCAATCAGCGTGGCCGATACTCAAACTGACTGGTTCAGTTTGATCGATGCGCAAACTTTGGGCCTGCCTGCGCCGGTGCGACGTTTGCTGGATTTGATGCAGTAATTACCCAAGAAGACAGATGTGGAACGTTGCGGCTCGGTAAGAAATCCATGAGCTATGATGAAGTCTTAGATACTTCAAGTCTGCAAAGTCCGATATGTTCAAATTTTCCACGATGACCTTGAAGGCACGCTTGTTGCTGGTTATTGCACTTGCCTTGTTCGGAATGCTGATTTTGGGCGGCGAGCAACTGTATTCACAGCGTTCGGCGCAACTTGAGTTGCACAAGATGCGGGTCAAGAACTTGACTGAATCCATTCAGGGCTTGATCGACCATTTCTATCAGCTACAGCAAAGCGGAAAGCTGAGTCAGAACGAAGCGCAGACTCAGGCAAAAGAAGCTATTCGCACGATGCGGTACGGTGCCAACGACTACTTTTTTATCTACGATTTTGACGGCAAAGCTATCCTTGTTCCCGTTAAGCCGGAATTGGAAGGGCAAGTCATGCTTGGCAAGAAGGACCCTCTAGGCAATCTGCTGTGGGATAGCATCGTGGATGCTGGAAAGAAAGGGGGAGCAGACATTGCATACCTATATCCACGCCCCGGATCGGACACGCCAGTACCCAAGATAAGTTATGTGACTGGTTTTGCTCCATGGCAATGGGCAGTCGGCACAGGGGTCTATGTCGATGACGTCAATCGAGCATTTTATGTGCAACTCTGGCAGGGCCTGGGTATTATCGCCACGCTGCTGATCGCGATTGTTTTTACGGCATCACGGATTGCCAAATCAATTCTGGAAGAGCTGGGTGGCGAGCCACAATATGCTGCGCAAATTGCCACGGGTGTCGCTGGTGGTGATCTTTCGCGCCAGATTGACGGAGGACGGGCCGAAAGCCTGTTGGGTTCGATGCGTACCATGCAGGACGGTTTGCGTGCAATGGTTGAACGGTTTGGCAAGGCTTCCAGGTTGTTGGCAAGTTCAGCCAGTGAGTTGACGGAGGAAATGGATCAGGTCAGCCAAGGCGCGCGCATGACTGCGGAAGCCACTTCCTCAACGGCTGCGGCCATTGAGCAAATGACGGTCAGTATTAACCATATTTCTGAAAGTGCGCGCGATACCGAGGCAAACTCGCGCACAGCCGTTGATTTGGCAACTCACGGTGAGCAGCTTGCAGGAGATGCTGCCGATGAAATTCGCCAGATTGCCACGGGAGTGACAGGTGCTGCTGATTTGATTCGCAGCTTGGTGGATCGGTCGCGCGAGATCGATGGCATGAGCCGGGTGATCAAGGAAATTGCCGACCAGACGAATCTGTTGGCACTGAATGCTGCGATTGAAGCCGCGCGTGCAGGAGAGCAAGGGCGTGGTTTTGCCGTAGTCGCCGACGAAGTACGCAAACTGGCGGAGCGCACGGCGGGGGCAACGCAAGAAATTACCCACACTATTCGGGGAATTCAGAACGATACGGATCTGGCTGCTGCACAAATGGACAGTGTGCGTGGACAGGTGGCGCTCGGTGTCGAGCTGACTGAGAAAGCTGCCGGTGCCCTTCGGGAGATCAACAGTGGCGCACGCGCTACGTTGGAAAAGACACGTGAGGTGGCCGGTGCAGCACATGAACAAAGCCAGGCAAGTAACAGCATTGCCGGGAACATTGAACGTATCGCCCAGATGGTGGAAGAGTCGGATGCCGCTGTTCATTCTGCCCATGATCAAGTTCGGCAGTTGGATGATTTGGCAAAGGATCTGCATCAAACTGCAGCAAGATTCAAGCTCTGAGGAACGTTCGAGTTTAAAGCCGGCCTGGTGCCGGCTTTTTTGCGGCAACTGCTTGCACCCCTAAGCAAAACTATTCGGGTTAAAATCACAGCCTTATTGTGAACGTCGCCCGTCAAAGGTCTTTGCCATGCCTGTTAATCTGCCCCCGCTCAACCCCGCACAACTTTATCCTATTCCAGGTGTGATGCTTGGTATCGGTTCCGCTGGTGTCAAAACGCCCGGTCGCAAGGATGTATTGGTGATGCAATTGGCAGAAGGAAGTCGCGCGGCAGGGGTGTTCACCCAGAACCGTTTCTGCGCCGCACCGGTTCGACTGTGTCGCGAATTTCTTGCCGGCACCAGGCCAATCCGCGCGCTGGTGGTTAACACCGGTAACGCCAATGCCGGCACGGGCCTGGATGGCGAAAAGCGCGCTCGTAGCATCTGTACTGCTTTGGCCGAAAAAATGGCTATTGCTCCAGAACAGGTGCTGCCATTCTCCACGGGTGTAATTTTGGAGCCGTTGCCCGCTGACAAGATTATTGCCGCCTTGCCCGAAGCGATTGCCGATCTGGCTCCTGCCCACTGGGTCGAGGCGGCTAACGCGATCATGACCACCGATACTGCACCGAAGGCAGCATCGAAGCAGGTGCCGATCGATGGAAAAACGGTTTCGATCACGGGTATCTCCAAGGGCGCGGGCATGATTCACCCGAATATGGCCACCATGCTTGGTTATGTTGCCTGCGACGCTGCGATCAGTCAGCCATTACTACAAGAATTGGTGAAATATGCAGCAGACCGCTCGTTCAACTCGATTACCGTTGACGGCGATACTTCGACCAACGATTCATTTATCTTGATCGCAACCGGCAAGGCAGGAAATGCTGAAATTACCGAGCAAGATAGTGTCGACTATCTGGTCCTGCGCGATGCCATTACTGCTATTTCACAAACGCTGGCGCAGGCAATTATTCGTGATGGAGAAGGCGCCACCAAGTTCATGACCATCAATGTGGAAGGTGGTAATACTCGCGAGGAGTGTAAGGCCGTCGGTTATGCGATCGGACGCTCCCCGTTGATCAAAACGGCGTTCTTTGCTTCTGATCCCAATCTCGGTCGTATTCTCTGTGCTATTGGCTATTCAAATGTGGAGAATCTTGATGTGAATACGCTGGAGGTCTGGCTGGATGACGTACTTGTGGCCAAGGATGGTGGCCGGGTCGCCAGTTACAAGGAAGAAGACGGTCAGCGCGTGATGAACAAGCCGGAAATTACTATCACGGTAAAGCTTAATCGCGGTGTGGAAAACGCCACGGTCTGGACCTGCGATTTTTCCTATGACTATGTGAAAATTAATGCGGATTATCGTAGCTAAACTAATCTGCGAAGAAAAAGGGAAGCACAGCGTGCTTCCCTTTTTTTGCAACGTGTTTTTCTGCGTTACTTTTTGGCCACGGTTTTTGCCACAGCTTTTTTCATGCCCTTGTCCACCGAGAACTTGTAGACGATTTTGCCGCTGTACCATTCGCCCGGGTTGATGACGGTGGTCGGGAATTCCGGGTGGTTGACGGAATCCGGGTAATGCGACGGTTCCATGGCAAATGCACTGCGGAATGGATAAACAGTAGAACCTTTACCCATGTCGCGTGGAATCTTGCCTTCCAGGAAATTGCCGGAATAAAGCTGGATGCCGGGCTCGGTGGACCAGATTTCCATAACGCGACCGGACTTCGGATCCATCACGCGCGCATCAAATGTCATTTCGCCCGGTGTTTTCTGGTTCACGATGAAGTGGTTGTCATAACCGCCACCAGCCTTGAGCAAATCGTAGTCGGCTTTGATGTCTTTGCCGATGGCTTTGGGTTTGCGGAAATCCAGGGGGGTATCGGCAACATCGCGGATCTGGCCGTTGGGTACCAGTGCGGGCGAGACATCAAGAACCTTGTTGGAATTGATCGTGAGAACATGATCTTCGATCAAGGAGCCCAGATCTCCAGACAGATTCCAGAATGTGTGACCGGTAAAGTTGGCGACGGTTTTCTTGTTGGCAGCTACTGCATCGTAAGTGATCGACAGTTCATTCTTGTCGTTCACTGCGTAGACAACGCGTACCGGCAAATCGCCAGGGAAGCCTTCTTCGCCATCCTTGAACAGAATACTCATCTGTACGGCGCTATCGGAAAGCTGCTTGGCATCAAAGACAACAAAACGGGAACCTTTCTTGCCCCCATGCAGGGTGTTTTGGCGTGGCGGAGCAGGTGGTGTGGAAAGATCGTTGATGGCGAGCTTGTATTCCGTTCCATCGAGCGTGAAAGCCCCATTGGCAATACGGTTAGCATAGCGACCAATGAATGCACCCATGGAGCCTTGACCACCCATGACCTGATCGATAGTTTCGTAGCCTTGAGCAACGTCACCCAGTTTGCCCTTGCGATCAGGAACCAGAACCTGTTCGACTCGTGCGCCGTAGTTGGTGATTTTGACGACCATGCCATTTTTGTTCTTGATCGTGTAGAGGTCCACTTTCTTGCCATCCACTTCTTTTTGGAAGTCTGCGGCGCGAAGTTCTACATAAGCCGGTTGGGCCATTGTTGCAGCCTTGGCGGCACTAAATGCCAGGTGCGGTGCGAACATCAATGCGCTGGTCGCTGCCAAGCCCATAACCTTGATTGCCTTCCTCATACTTCTCTCCTGCAAATGTTTTGATTTTGGGTTGTTCGGATCGCATAAAACTGGACTGCTGGTCCGACCAGCGGATTATATGAGTTTTTTTTTGTAGTGCGCAAAGAATTGTTACGTTTTGCAGGGTGTGATTCGCGTAAGTTTTTGATAAACAACAATGTGATTGTTGTGTAATGCTCAATTAGCAGAATGATGGATTGTGCTTGGGGTGCTGTCAGATGGCTGAATGTCGTGGGATCTTGTGATGAGATATTCTAAAGCTGGATCAATGGCCTAGCCATAATGGGTGATGCTGCAATAACCAGAGAGTCTGTAAGGAGCAAACAAGAACGATCAGATGAAACCAGCGCCACAAACGATAGCGTAGCAATTGACGGTCCAAGTCGCGCGTGGTTACCAGAAAGAGGCTTTTGTCAGCGGGGCGGCGCAAGATATTGGTGGCGCTGGTAGAGTATTCGGCTCGATATTCGTTGGTGACTTCAGTTTCGGCCGCACTGCGTGCTGCTTCCCATTCGGTGAGATCGACTTCGCCGTCGTGGTTTTTGTCAAAGCGTCGTAGCAGTTCGGATTTGTCTTTTTTCATCTGTGTCAGGCGCAGCGAAACATCCTGACGGAAATCGAGATTCTCGTCCCCGCGGACTGAAGCAAATTCACCAAGTGCGAAAAGGGGCTGCCCTGGCAGAATTAGCCATTCTGTGTAGCGATAGTCACCCTGCGTGTGGATGGATCGATTGGCGACTTCGATCTGTGCCTCATCTGGATCAATTAGCACTTCACCGCTACCATCGGCGAGCAAGATAAATTGGTCGCTCTCATCCGTGCTGACATATTCATAACTGCCCCGGTTGTCTTGATTGGCGCGTTCAGTGAGGCAGCGATACCAAGAGCAAGGCAGGCCGCTGATTGGACTCATGACCGGATCTCCGGCAAGGCGTGCCCGTCCGATCAGTTCTACATAGCCTTGCGGTGCGGAGCTGATTTTGGCTGTGGGGGTATTGGCAATGGCACGGCGGCGGCGCTCATTGGTAAACCAGCCAATGGTGCTGATGACACATAAAATGCCCAAACAAAGCGACCAGCTTTTCAGTGTGCCAACTTGCCAGGCAACAAAAGGCAGAACCAGTGCTGGCATGGGGGTGGATACCAGTACGCCTTGGGCTTGTTGCAGCGAGTGCGGCCGAATCACGATTTGGATGCAAATAGAGATGACAGATCGGGATCTCTGCGATCATTGGCGGTGAATTGCAGCAGCTGGACGGCATCAAAGCTAAAGAAGCGGGCAATGACTACATCGGGAAATTGCTCAATGCGGACATTGTTGAGGTTGACGGTTTCGTTATAAAACTCGCGCCGGTCGGCGATGGAATTTTCCAGTTCGGTGATGCGGGCAATGAGAAATTGGAAATTTTCGTTAGCTTTGAGTTCAGGATAGGCTTCTACTGTCGCAACGAGTGCGCCGATTCCTGCTCGCAAGGCGGTTTCGGCAGCACCCAGCGCGCCAATGTTCTTAGTCTCGCGGGCACTGGCTACGCCAGCACGGGCTTGCATCACTTTTTCCAGCGTTGCCTGCTCAAACTGCATGTACTGTTTGCAGGTTTCCACTAGCTTGGGGAGCTCGTCATGACGCTGCTTCAGCAGCACATCGATATTGGACCAAGACTTGGTTACGTTATGCTTCAGTTGGACCAGGTTGTTGTAAATCGTGATCAAGTACAGCATTGCTACAGCAATCAAGCCCAAGAATATAAGCAATGACATGGCGCCAGTCCCCGATGGAAATACCCGCATGGTATCTGCGGCTATTTCAACTGGCAAATAGCACGAAGACAGTTGGACGTTTGTTGATATCGGGCGGAGCTGTTTTCTTCCATTGCGCAATAGTTTGGCTGCGGATGAATTCGCTGGGCAGGGTTATGTCACAGGCTAGTGTCAGTAGAGTTGAGGGCCGTGCGGATGCGAGCAGCGTCGCGAACAGCGCAGGGTTGCGATAGGGTGTTTCAATGAAAATTTCGGCCTGCTTCAGTTTGTGCGAATCAGCTTCAAGGCGGCGAATGGCTTCGCTGCGTGCTGGATCTTGTGCGGGCAGATAGCCGTTGAAGCGGAACTGCTGGCCGCTGGCGCCTGAGGCCATCAGTGCAAGCAGGATCGATGACGGGCCGACCAGCGGAGCGACGCGAATGCCCCGGGCGTGCGCCAGGCGGACCAGATTGGCGCCTGGGTCGGCCACGCCAGGGCAGCCAGCTTCAGACATCAGGCCAACATCGTTTCCAGCGAACAAGGGTGCAAGCAATCCTTCGAGATCGTCACTTTTGGTGTGCTCGTTAAGCTCCTGCATCGACAGTGAGCGCAATTCGTGAGCGGTGCCGAACAGCTTAAGATGCGCGCGGGCAGTTTTGGGTGCTTCGACAATGAAATAGGTCAGTCGCCGGGCAAGTACTAAGGTATCTGCTGGCAGGATGGCTTCCAGACGGTCGCCACCGAGCGGCGTCGGGATCAGATAGAGCGTTCCTGTATTCATAGCAATGCCACCCCTTCGTTTTTTAGCATGGTGACCAGTTCGATCATTGGCAGTCCGATAATCGCGGTCGGGTCGCGGTTTTCGATGGCTGCAATCAGTGCAATGCCCAAACCTTCTGTTTTGGCGCTGCCCGCGCAGTCGTAGGGCTTCTCGCGCAAAAGATAGGTTTCGATCTCGGCGTCCGAATAGTTGCGCATGGTTACGCTGGTAATATCAACGGTGGTTTGAGTGTGCCCGGTTTGCGCATTGAGCAAACTCAGCGCAGTATGAAACTCAATGGTCCGGCCGCGCATCTGGCGGAGTTGCATAACGGCACATTCATGGTTGCCTGGTTTGCCAAGCTGGATGCCATCCAGTAACGCAACTTGGTCCGAGCCAATAATTAGATAGGTTGGATAAAACTCGGCCAACGCACGGGCTTTGGCTTCAGCCAGACGCAGGCTGGTCTGCGCTGCTGATTCATTCACTTGTGGTGTTTCGTCGATATTCGGACTGGCGGTTTCGAACGGTATCCTGAGTCTGGCAAGCAGTTCTTTGCGGTAAATGGAGGATGAGGCAAGCAGCAGGTGGGGAGAGGCTTGTTTTTGCATGGCTTTTTCTGGAAGGGTGGCCGTTAATAGGCTTTGACAGAATAGGGTCGCAGATTATATCATGCGCGGTTTCTGGTTCGAGCCAGCAGGTTATGACGGTTATTCACAGCGTGGAATTCTCCCGCGAAGGCGGTGAGCTCGGCGGTGTGATTCCGCTCAAGTCCTTGCCGCGTTTGCATGATCAGCTTGCCTCTGTTGATGGTGAGGTGAGATGGCAGCTTGTCGGTGATGTTGACAAGATAGAGCGCCCTTACCTGTTTTTGCAGGTGAGTGCGGATCTGGAACTTGTTTGTCAGCGCTGCTTGAAACCAATGCCGTTTCGGGTCAAGGCCGATACTGTGTTGACACAGTTTCAGGATGAAATGAAGCTGGATGAGGCGGTGGCGCAGGACGAAGACCTGGAAGGAATTCTGTTCGAGCCCGAGCTTGATGTTGAAATGCTTGTCGAGGATGAGGTGCTGCTGGCTTTGCCCTATGCGCCCCGACACGCAATATGTGATCCGACCGGAGACCGTGCAAAGTTCTCTGGCGATGCGAAACCGAATCCGTTTGCTGTCCTGGCGCAATTGAAAACCGGGAAAGCGGTAGACTCGAACTAACAAATAACTGGTTTTCAAGGAGTTACAACATGGCTGTTCAACAGAATAAAAAGTCCCCGTCCAAGCGCGGTATGCGTCGTGCACACGATTTTCTGGCTGCGCCGGCTCTGGCCGTTGAAGCGACTACGGGTGAGGCGCATCTGCGTCACCACATTTCCCCGAACGGCTTCTATCGTGGCCGTCGCGTGATCAAGGCCAAGGGCGAGTAATCTGCCTGAAATGCCTTGCTGACCAAAAGGTTAGTTACACGGCGCAAGCAGGATTGACCTGCTTGCGCCGTTCGCTATTGTAGCTCTGCGCATGGCTGATATGCGGCTTGATATATCTGCAAAGACAGGCGTTTATGGAAATTACGGTTGCAATTGATGCGATGGGTGGCGATCACGGTGCACATGTCACGGTACCGGCTGCGCTACGTTTTCTTGATGATCACCCGGCGGTAAGCGTGGTTTTGGTTGGTTTGCCAGACGTGATCGAAGCTGAGCTGCGTGCACATAATGCAACGATCAGTACGCGTTTGCGTATTCACGCTGCCAGTGAAGTGGTTTTGATGGATGAATCGCCTCAATCGGCGCTCAAGAACAAGAAAGATTCGTCATTGCGGGTGGCGATCAATCTGGTCAAGTCGGGAGAGGCGCATGCCTGTGTGTCCGCCGGCAATACCGGTGCGTTGATGGCGACGGCAAGATTTGTCCTGAAAACGATCATTGGTATTGAGCGCCCGGCAATTGCCAAGATGCTGCCAACCCAGCGTGGTGAAACTTGTGTGCTTGATCTGGGTGCCAATGTGGATTGCTCGCCACAACAACTGTTCCAGTTTGCTGTGATGGGCGCAGCACTCGTGGGCGCACTGCAGCACAAAGAAAACCCTACTGTTGGGCTGCTCAATATTGGCTCTGAAGACATCAAGGGTAATGAAGTTGTTAAAGGTGCTGCTGAGTTGCTCAAGGGGAGCAGTCTTAATTTCTTCGGAAATGTAGAAGGGAACGACATCTACAAAGGCACGGTGGATGTGGTTGCCTGCGATGGCTTTACTGGTAATGTTGCCTTGAAGGCTTCGGAAGGCCTCGCCAAAATGCTGGTCGAATTCCTGCGTGAGGAATTCAAGCGCGCATGGTGGTGCAAGGTGCTTGCGTTGTTTGCTTGGCCGGTATTGGCCCGTTTCAAGAAGCGTATGGACCCGCGTCGCTATAACGGCGCGACGCTGCTGGGTTTGCGTGGCATTGTGGTTAAAAGCCATGGTGGCGCCGATGAGACCGGATTCTGGTGGGCGTTGCGCCAAGCCGAAGAAGAGGCGCGTGCCGGTGTGATTCAGCGAATTACCGAAAAAGTGCAGAGCCAGATGGCCGCTTTTGAAAGCGACCGCGCGGCGGCAGCTGACAGCAATATTGATTGACCTCATTAGGAGGACTCTGTGACAGTTTATGCACGCATTGCCGGTACTGGTTCTTATTTGCCGGCCCAGCGGATCACCAATGATGATCTCGCTCAGAAAGTAGAAACCAGTGATGAGTGGATTGCTTCCCGTACGGGTATCCGCGCACGACATTTTGCAGCAGAGGGCGAATTGTCGTCTGATCTCGCGCTCAAGGCGGTTGAGGCGGCTATTGATTCTGCTGGTATTGCCAAGGACGAAATTGATCTCTTGATCGTGGCGACGACAACGCCGGATCACACTTTTCCTTCGACGGCGACGATTTTGCAGAACAAGCTGGGCGTGCATGGTTTTCCGGCCTTTGATATTCAGGCCGTCTGTGCGGGCTTTATCTATGCACTGACTATTGCGGAGCAATTTATTCGATCCGGAACGGCAAAGTGTGTCGTGGTGGTCGGTGCCGAAACGCTTTCGCATATCCTTAACTGGGAAGATCGCACGACTTGTGTGTTGTTTGGCGACGGTGCTGGCGCAGTGGTGCTCAAAGCATCCGAAGAGCCCGGCATCCTGGCGAGCAAGCTGCACGCGGATGGCCGTTATAAAGATATCCTGAATGTGCCGGGCCGGATCAAGAATGGTGTCATTGACGGCGATCCCTGGATCTATATGGATGGCGGTGCCGTTTTCAAGTTTGCTGTGCGTGCGCTCTCTGATGTGGCCCTGGAAACGCTGGAAATGGCAGGACTGGATAAATCCCAGCTTGACTGGTTGGTTCCCCACCAAGCCAATATCCGCATTATTGAATCAACGGCGAAGCACCTGCATTTGCCAATGGACAAAGTCATTGTGACGGTCGCTCAGCATGGCAATACTTCAGCGGCTTCGATACCGTTGGCGTTGGATGAAGGCATTCGATCCGGGCGTATTCAGCGTGGTCAGACACTGATGCTGGAAGGGATTGGCGGCGGTTTTACCTGGGGTGCCACGGTAGTCCAGTACTAAAAAACCAGCTTCGAAAATGACCGAGTGACAAGTGCGCCTTGTCGGATTGCTTTTTGCATCTCGGTGGCGAGATTTGATTCAAGAAGGAATAAAACGATGACGTTTGCTTTGGTATTCCCGGGTCAGGGTTCCCAGTCGCTGGGCATGATGAAAGGTTTTGCCGACGATGCTTCAGTGCGTCAGACCTTTGAAGAAGCCGGTACTGTCCTTGGGCAGGATCTATGGGCCATGTGTCAGGAAGGCGCTGATGCGGCCGTGATCAATGCCACGGTCAATACCCAGCCCTTGATGCTGGTGGCCGGTGTGGCCGTGTTCCGCGCGTGGCGTGCTGCGGGTGGTGCTGTGCCGGTTGTCGCTGCAGGTCATTCCCTTGGCGAATATACTGCGTTGGCTGCGGCGGGCTCGATCACATTTGCCGATGCGGTAAAACTGGTGCGTCTGCGTGCTGAGGCCATGCAATCGGCCGTACCAGAAGGGCAAGGGGCCATGGCGGCGATTTTGGGGCTGGATGATGCAGTGATCGTGGCTGCCTGCGCCGAAGCAGCACAGGGCGATGTGGTCGCCGCGGTGAACTTTAACTCGCAAGGACAAGTGGTGATTGCCGGCAGCAAGGCTGCGGTCGAGCGTGCCATGGTTATTTGCAAGGAAAAAGGCGCCAAGCGCGCCTTGCCACTGCCGGTATCGGTACCTTCGCACTGTGCCTTGATGAAGCCGGCAGCAGAAAAATTGGCTGCAGCCCTGGCGGATATCACGGTTGGCGCACCGGAATTTCCGGTGCTGCATAATGCTGATGTGGCTGCATATACCGATCCGGCCAAGATCAAGGATGCGCTGGTGCGCCAGCTTTACCAGCCGGTACGTTGGGTGGAAACCGCGCAGAAGATGGCGCTTGACGGCGTAACCGTGATGGCCGAGTGCGGACCGGGCAAGGTATTGGTGGGTTTGAACAAACGTATTGCGGCAGAAGCCCAGCATTTCGCGCTGACCGATCTGGCTGCGTTTGATGCACTGAAGGCGGCGCTTTAAATCAGACTGTTGGGTTCTGGCCGTTCCGTCGAGCCCGCCCAAGTAGGGAGTAGATATGAATTTGCACGGCAAAGTTGCGCTGGTTACTGGCGCTTCTCGTGGTATTGGTCAATCGATTGCTCTGGAGCTTGCTCGCATGGGCGCGACCGTGGTCGGTACGGCAACGACAGAGAGTGGGGCTGAAGCTATTGGTGAGTATTTGCGTGACGCAGGCTTTCCTGGACGCGGCCTACGCCTGCAGGTGACGGAAGATGGAGCGATTGACCATATTGTGGATTCCATTACCAAGGAATTTGGTGATATTGCCATCTTGGTCAATAATGCGGGCATTACACGCGATAATCTCCTGATGCGCATGAAGGACGAAGAGTGGGATGCAGTTTTTGCTACCAATCTGCGTCCAGTGTACAAACTTTCCAAAGCCGTGATGCGTGGCATGATGAAGGCTCGTTGGGGGCGTATCATCAATATCGCTTCGGTAGTTGGCGCTACCGGCAATGCTGGACAAACCAACTACTCGGCCGCCAAGGCGGCAATGTTCGGCTTTACCAAATCACTGGCCAAGGAAATCGGCAGTCGGGGCGTTACAGTTAATGCTGTGGCGCCTGGCTTCATTGATACCGATATGACCAAAAATTTGCCAGAAGAGCAAAAAAACAAGCTGGTCGAGAACATTGCACTCGGCCGTCTTGGTGTCCCGCAGGACATTGCTGATGCAGTTGGCTTCCTTGCATCGGATAAAGCAGGTTACATTACTGGTTGTACGCTGCATGTAAATGGCGGCATGTTTATGAATTAACCGGCAATGCGCGCAGAAAAATTAACTGCGTGTCTTGTCAATCTGGTGCGTATTTGATCTGAATTCACCTTGGCCTGTTGGCTTGGGCTGTTTTTTTGGTAGAATGCGCTCGCACTTTTTCTGAATTTAGAAAGGCTTGGACTAATCCCATGGAAAATCTCGAACAACGCGTGAAGAAGATCG
Organism: Formivibrio sp.; assembly: GCA_031291275.1. Classification (GTDB taxonomy): domain Bacteria; phylum Pseudomonadota; class Gammaproteobacteria; order Burkholderiales; family Chitinibacteraceae; genus Formivibrio. The sequence goes on along the minus strand of JARLJJ010000107.1, from coordinate 43,931 downwards.
TAGCCGAACAGCTTGGCGTGCCTGAAACTGACGTCAAAACTGAATCTTCCTTCGTGAACGATCTCGGCGCAGACTCTCTTGACACCGTTGAGCTCGTAATGGCCCTCGAAGAAGAATTCGAGTGCGAAATTCCGGACGAAGATGCCGAAAAGATCACTACCGTTCAGCAAGCGATTGACTACGTCAGCGCTAACCTGAAGTAATTCGCAGCAGGGTTGTTAGACCTCTGCCTGGCACTGGGAACAGACGCCGGTCAGAGGTCTTTTGATTATTTCTGCTGAAGTTTCTGGAGAACAACGTGTCCAAACGCAGAGTCGTCGTTACTGGTCTTGGTCATATTTCCCCCGTGGGCAATGATGTTGCCACCGGCTGGGCGAATCTATTGGCAGGCCGCTCCGGCATTGGCCGTATTACCCGCATCGATGCCTCTGATCTGGCTTGCCAGATCGCCGGCGAGGTCAGGGATTTTGATATCACCCAGTACATTTCGGCCAAGGAAGCGCGCCGGATGGATCTGTTCATCCATTTCGGCGTAGCTGCCGCGCTGCAGGCGGTGGCTGATTCCGGGCTGGATGATGTTCCGGATCTCGACAAGACCCGCGTGGGGGTGAATATTGGTTCAGGCATCGGCGGCTTGCCGCTGATCGAAAACACCGGTGTTGACCTGATCAACGGCGGTGTGCGCAAGATCGGCCCGTTCTTCATTCCTGGCTCGCTGATCAACCTGATCGCCGGTCATGTCACGATCCTCAAGGGCTATCAAGGTCCGAGTTACGGGATTGTTTCTGCCTGCACGACCGGCGCGCATTGCATTGGCGATGCCGCCCGCGTAATTCAGTACGGCGATGCCGATGTCATGGTGGCCGGCGGTGCCGAAGGCGCGATTTCGCGTCTGGGCGTCGGTGGTTTTGCCGCCATGAAGGCGCTGTCTACCCGCAATGACGATCCGGCTACGGCTTCCCGTCCGTGGGATAAGGGCCGCGATGGCTTCGTGATTGGTGAAGGTGCCGGTGTCCTGGTGCTGGAAGAATACGAGCATGCGGTCAAGCGTGGCGCGAAGATCTATGCAGAGTTGATCGGTTTTGGCATGAGCTCCGATGCGTACCACATTACCTCGCCGACCGCTGAAGGCCCGGCGCGCGGTGTGACCAATGCGCTGCGTGATGCCCGTATCAACCTTGACCAGGTCGATTATGTCAACGCGCACGGCACCTCGACGCCGGTGGGCGATGCCAATGAAACCAATGCGCTCAAACTGGTCTTTGGCGATCACGCCAAAAAACTGGTCGTCAATTCCACCAAATCGATGACCGGCCACTTGCTGGGTGGCGCTGGCGGCGTAGAAGCGATCTACTCGATTCTGGCCTTGAAAAACCAGATTTCCCCGCCGACCATCAATATCTTCGAGCAAGATATCGAAGGTGGCTGCGATCTGGATTATGTCGCCAATACAGCACGCGAAATGAAGATCGATATTGCGATTTCCAATTCGTTCGGTTTTGGCGGTACCAACGGTACGCTGGTGTTCAAGCGTTTCGTTTGATCGGGTTGTGATGATGTAAAAAAGGCTGCTTCGGCAGCCTTTTTTCATGATTTGTCGCCTTTTCACCTTTGGCTTCATCCGGGCTGCGGCTACAATCGCGCCCATGTCAGCGCTCCATACCCAACTGCTCTCCACCGTGCCGGACCTGTTGGCACTGCACGCCGCTCGGCGCGACCTGTTTCCCGCGCTGCTGCAGTCTTGCGGGCCGGAAGGCTGGGATGTGCTTTTTGCTTTGCCGCAGCAAACAAGGATTTATCCGCAGCATGCCGCAGCAGACTTTGTGCGCGATTTGGCAGCCTTGCCGCGCGGCCCGTCCGTTGCGACGAATCTGCCATTTAGTGGCGGGTGGCTGGTGTACGCAGGCTATGAGTTGCTCGAAGTGTTTGAGCCAACGGTCCTCGCGCGCAATGACGAATCATTTCCTGCTGCCGCACTGATTCGCTGTCCTGCCGCCGTGCTGGTCGAACGCGGCAGCGGCGTGGCGATACTGGTGGCGGAATCGGCCGAGGAATTGGCTGTCTTGCAGGCGGCGCTGGCCGAAGTGCGCTGGGAATCGGCACCGGTCAAGGTCGCGAGTATTAGCGAGGATGATCCGCAGGCGTTTCTGGATGGCGTGACAAGGTGCAAGCGCTATATCTATGACGGTGATGTGTTTCAGGTCAATCTGTCGCGCGGCTGGGATATCGAGCTGGCGGCAGGGAGCGCTGCGGATGTGTATGCCCGCTTGCGCGAGGCCAATCCGGCGCCATTTTCTGCAGTGCTGGATCTGGGGGCGCATCAGATCATCAGCTCTTCACCCGAACGGCTGGCGCAGGTGCGCGGCGACATAATCGATACCCGGCCGATAGCCGGCACGCATCGACGTTCCTCTGATCCGGTCGAGGATGCTGAGCTGAAGGCGCGTTTGCTGGAAACGGCGAAAGAGCGCGCCGAACACATCATGCTGGTCGATCTGGAGCGTAACGATCTGGGCCGCATTGCCGTGCCAGGATCGGTGGAGGTCAATGAATTGATGGCGGTGGCGACGTATGCGTTTGTTCATCATATCGAATCGAATGTGCGGGCGCGTTTGCGTCCCGGTTTGAATGCGGCCGATATCCTGCGTGCGCTGTTTCCGGGCGGTACGATCACCGGTTGTCCCAAGGTGCGTTGCATGCAGATCATCCGCGAACTGGAAGACCGGCCGCGCCTCGCTTATACCGGCAGCCTGGGCTATATCAACCGCGATGGTTCACTCGATCTCAATATTCTGATCCGGACCTTCATGCAAAGCGGCAAGCAGTTGTATTTCCGTGCCGGCGCCGGGATCGTTGCCGATTCCGATCCGGAACGCGAATTGATGGAAACCCGCCACAAGGCCCGCGGCCTGTTGCGTGCGCTGGGTGTCGACGGATGAGGCTGGTCAACGGCAATCCGGCGCAGGCGCTGGCTTTGGCAGACCGCTCGATCCAGTTCGGCGACGGGGTGTTTCGCACGGTCAAATGTCGGGCGGGCCATTTGGCTTTCTGGGCGCGGCATTACCGCAAGCTGTGTGCCGATTGCGCTGTACTTGGCATTGCGGCACCTGCGGAAACCCAGCTGCTGGACGAGATCCGGCAGCTGCTTGCGCAAACCGGCTGGCCCGATGCTGTGTTCAAGATCATCGTGACGCGCGGCGAATCGGTGCGTGGCTACGCGGCTGTGGCTGATATCGTGCCCAACCGCATTGTGCAGATCGCCCCCAGGCATGCCTACCCGGCGCAGGGCTATGAGCAAGGTGTGACAGTACGGCTTTGCCGGATGCGCGCCTCTTGGCAGCCAGCCCTGGCCGGGGTGAAACACCTGAACCGTTTGGAAAATGTCATGGCGCGGCGCGAATGGAGTGACCCGGCAATTTTGGAAGGACTATTGCTGGACCGCGATGGTAATGTGCTGGAAGGCGTGATGAGCAATGTTCTGGCGTTGAGCGACGGTAAACTGGTTACGCCACGGCTTGATACGGGAGGCGTCACAGGTGTGATGCGCGAGGTGGCGCTGGATGCCGCGCGGCGTCTGCATTTGCCGGTGGCCGAGCAGGCTTTGGCGTTGGAAACGCTGTGGGCGGCAGATCGAGTTTGGATTAGCAACAGTTTGCTTGGATTGATGCCGGTGGTGAGCCTTGATGGGCATTTTTGGCAGGTAGAAAAATTACATCCGTTGACGCGGGAAGTTGTGCAAATGGAGCGGGAGGAGTGGCAGTGCGTCTAGTGTTTATGGTGGTTTTTCTGGTGGCAGGGATGGCGTCTGCAGAGCAGTATTACCAAGCAGATCCGGCCAGGTTGGCTGCGCTGGAGGCGGCACGCTGCCAGCACTTGCAGCTGGAGGCCAAATTGATTCGCAAGCGTTTGACCAGCCCGGTCAATTATCAGGGTGATGTGGCCAAGATGAAATTCAAGCTGCAGCAGGTTGATGCTTCAGCGGTGAAGTATTGCTCCGTACCCGGTACGGAGAGCGCACTGGGTGCAAGTGTCCCGGTCAAGCGTTGAATAACACGTCAGGAGATTTAACATGAATCAAAACGAGATGAAAAAAGCTGCGGCAGAAGCTGCTCTTGCTTTTGTTCCCGATAATTGTATCGTGGGCGTAGGCACGGGTTCTACGGCCAATTATTTTATCGATGCGCTGCCACAGATCCAGGCACGCATTCAGGGGGCGGTGGCTTCTTCTGAGGCCAGTGCGGAACGGCTGAAGAAATTAGGTATCCCGGTTTATGATCTCAATGCGGTTGACCGTATTCCGGTCTATATCGATGGCGCGGATGAGATTAATCACTACCTGCAGATGATCAAGGGTGGTGGCGGTGCACTGACGCGCGAGAAAATTGTCTCGGAAGTAGCCGAGCAATTCATCTGCGTGGCCGATGAAACCAAGCTTGTTACGGTTTTGGGTAAGTTTCCCTTGCCCGTTGAAGTGATCCCGATGGCCCGTAGTCTGGTTGCACGTAACTTGGTACTGCTAGGTGGGCATCCCGCCTTGCGCGAAGGCTTTGTGACCGACAACGGCAATCTGATCCTGGATGTGTATGGCCTGTCGATTGCTGAAGCCAGCAAGCTGGAAGGAGAGATCAACCAGATGGTCGGTGTGGTGACCAATGGACTGTTCGCTCGTCGTCGGGCAGATGTCCTTTTGCTGGGGACTGCGGCGGGCGTCAAGGAAATGCGCTGAGCTGAAACAATTTCTTAACATTTGGCTGTTAAAGTGCATCATCAGTATTGGAGGTCTGTCATGTCGGAACATATCAGCACGCAGTTTGATATTGAACTTGAAGCCATTCGTTCCCAGGTTTTGGGGATGGCAGGTATGGTTGAAGAGCAGGTGCGCAAGGCAATGCAGGCGCTGGCGACCGGGGATGCCGAGATTATCGAGCAGGTGATCGCGCGCGAAACCGAGGTCAATGCCTTGCATGTCCAGCTCGACGATATGTGCATTCATATGATTGCCCGGCGCCAGCCAACGGCTTCCGATCTGCGCATGGTGATGACCGTGTACAAGTCGGTTGAGGATCTGGAACGGGTGGGTGATAAGGCCGAGCGTATCTGCCAGCGCGCTCGGACGATCTTTCAGTCGGGCCGGATGCAGGTGCCGCGGTTTTCCGAATTGAACCATATCGCCGATCAAGCCCTCGAAATGCTCGCCGCCTCGCTGGATGCTTTTGCTCGGATGGATGCGCCCAAGGCTGCAATCGTGATTCGCGAAGATTCGAAGATCGATGCTGAGTACCGTGCGCTGCAGCGGCAATTGATCACCATCATGATGGAAGATCCACGCACAATTTCACTGACGATCGATACCCTGTGGATTGCCAAGGCGATTGAACGTATTGCGGATTACGCAGTGAATATTGCCGAGCACACCATCTACCTGGTGAAGGGTGAAGATGTGCGTCATCAAAATGCGGAAGTGGCGGAGCAGGTCGCCAACAAACCGCGTTCCTGATTGGGTTGAATTTGTCAAAAGGGCAGCGATGGCTGCCCTTTTGTCTATGCAGGGCCAGTTTTTCTGAGTACCGCGTTCTGCAGCGGTGCTTGCTTTCTTCCCGATTTCTCTGTGTTTACCTTTTGTGGCGAGGTCGCACGGGGCTCAATTTTTTCCATATTGCCGCTGGTCAGCAAGAAAAAAGCGCGTTATCGTTGGACCCAATTTTGTAGCCTGATGAGCACCATGACCGATTTCCCCGTAGTTGCTGCCGTTGATTTGGGCTCTAACAGTTTTCGCCTGCAAATTGCGCGGGTGACCCCTGCAGGACTGTTGCCGCTGGATTCAATCAAAGAAACTGTGCGTTTGGGTGCTGGGCTTAATGACGATAAGTTCCTGAGTCAACGTGCGCAGGAGAATGCCTTGGAGGCACTGGCTCGCTTTGCTGAGCGATTGCAAGGGTTGCCCCCCGCAGCAGTGCGTGCCGTGGCCACCCACACCTTCCGTGTCGCGAGCAATGCCCTGGAATTCCTGCCCAAGGCGGAAGCTGCATTGGGCTTTCCCATTGAAATTATTGGCGGCCAGGAAGAAGCGCGGCTGATTTTTGTAGGGGCTGCGCACAGCCTGCCAACAACACGGGAAACTAGGTTGGTTGTGGATATCGGCGGAGGCTCCACGGAATTTATTATCGGCAATCGTTTGAAGCCGCAACGGGCCGAGAGCAAACAATTAGGCTGTGTAACCTGGAGTCAGCGTTTTTTTGCCGATGGCAAGATTACGCCGGAGCGCATGGCTGCTGCAGAAGTGGCTGCGCGAGAGCGCTTGCAGCCGATGGTGAAAGATTACCGTGCCGGTTTTTGGGAGAGGGCGATTGGATGCTCCGGTACGGCACGTTCCCTGTGCGATATGCTGGAACTTAATGATCTATCCAGTACCGGTATTACTGCCCATGGCTTGAACGGATTGCGACAGATACTGCTTTCCGCAAAGCATGTGGATAAAGTGAATCTCAACGGTTTACGTGCTGACCGGCGGCCGGTACTGCCGGGTGGTTTTGCCATCATGGCAGCGATTTTTGACATGTTCGGCATTGAGCAGATGAGCGTGGCCGATGGTGCGCTGCGCGAAGGGGTTCTGCATGATCTGCTCGAGCGTCAAACCCAGAAAGATGTCCGTGAGCATTCGGTGACTCAATTCCAGCGTCGTTATCATGTCGATCTGGCGCAGGCAACGCGGGTGGCGCAAATTACCGGTCAACTGTTCGATTTGATGGAGCCAGGCGATGCACCGGAACGCATGGAGCTGGCCCGCCATCTGGTGATGGCGGCCCAGTTGCACGAAGTTGGGCTTTCCATCTCGCATGTTAGTTATCGTCGTCATTCCGCCTATATTTTGCAACATGCCGATATCCCGGGCTTCTCACGACGCGAGCAGGAGCTGATGTCGCGCCTTGTCTTTGCTCACCGGGGACGCCTGAGTAAATCAGTTCTGGACGAGTTCAGTCGGGAAGAGCGCGGCGCACTGGCCTGCTTGCGCTTGGGCGTGCTGTTCTGTCGTGCTCGGCAGGATGACTTGCCTCCGATTCGGACATTTTCGCGTAACGGGGTTGTTTATAAGCTTGAGTTGGAAGAGGGTTGGCAAGAAACCCACCCGTTGACGTCGCATGTGCTGGCCGAGGAGATCGGCCTTTGGCAGGTTATTGGTGTGACCTTGGCGGTCAAGCCCTCCCCAGTCGCATAAAGTGGTCGAGTGTGATTACCAGAACCATGCCAAGGTAAAAACGCCGAGCATGGCCAGGGCTGCCGCTACTTTGGCTACGGCGCCGAGGATGAAGCCCAGCATGGCCGCAATCCCGACCTTGCCCGCTTGGAGTGCATCCTGACGGGCCCAGAGCTCCCCGGCAGCGGCACCCAAAAATGGCCCGAGCAGTAAACCGGGCAGCCCGCCGAGGATGCCAAGCACCGAGCCGATCAATGCCCCCCAGATGGCTTCCGGGCTGGCACCGGCTTTCTTGGCGCCGAGCGAGCCGGCAATGAAATCCAGGCTCATCGAGGCAATAACCAGGGTGCTCAGAATGATGAAGGTGATCCAGCCGACATGCTGAAATTGATCGATCCAGCCCGCCAGCAACATGCCGGCAAAGATCATGGGTGTGGCCGGGAGAATAGGCAGGAGGGTGCCTGCCAGTCCGCCCAGTATCAGTAATCCAGCCAATATCCAGCCGGCGATTTCCATTATTTTTCCCGGCGGGAAGACCACCACAACAGATGCAGGCCAAGCAGGATCATCGGCAGTGACAGCCACTGGCCCATGCTGAAATTCATTGCCAGCAGCCCCAGGAAATCATCCGGCTCGCGAGCAAATTCGGCGAGGAAGCGGAAGCAGCCGTAGCCCAGGAGGAAAACCGCAGATACCTGACCGGTTTTGCGTGGTTTGCTTGAGTAGAGCCAGAGGATGATGAACAACAGCACGCCCTCAAGTGCAAACTGGTAGAGCTGCGACATGTGCCGGGGCAGTCCGCCATATTGGTTGAGTATCGTGGCCAGTTCAGGGTTGTTTTCTGCCAGCAAGACATCGGCATTATGTGCTTGCGGGAAAATCATCCCCCAGAATGCACCGGGAGTGGTGACCCGGCCCCACAGCTCACCGTTGATGAAGTTGCCCAACCGGCCCAATCCCAGGCCGATGGGAACCAGAGGCGCGACAAAATCGGTAATCTGGAAAAAACGCCGTCCGGTTTTTCGGCCAAAGAGCAATGCTGCAATCAGCACTCCCAGAAAGCCGCCATGAAATGCCATGCCGCCTTGCCAAACCTTGAAGATATCCAGCAAGTGGTCAAGGTAATAGTCCGGTTTGTAAAAAAACACATAACCGAAGCGCCCGCCCAAGATCACCCCGAGCACGCCATAGAACAGCAAATCATCCAGTTCTTCCGCTTTCCAGCCTGGATAGAGCCCCTGTTTGATGCGCAGACGTCCCAGTGACAGAAAACCGACAAAACCAAGTAAGTACATCAGGCCATACCAATGGACGCCAAAAGAGCCGATCTGGAATGCGACGGGATTGAATTGAGGATGGGTTAGCATGGGGCGATGGGTTTAGTTAAAATAGAGGCTGATTATACAGCAAGCGCCTACCCGGATATTTCCGGCCACTTTTGAATCAAGGAAATAGCATGCCAGCCTATCGCTCCAAGACCTCTACCCATGGCCGAAACATGGCCGGTGCCCGTTCGCTCTGGCGCGCCACCGGTGTGAAGGAAGAAGATTTCGGCAAGCCGATTATTGCCATCGCCAACTCGTTCACCCAGTTTGTTCCGGGGCACGTACACCTGCACAACATGGGCCAGCTGGTGGCACGCGAAATTGAAAGAGCCGGCGGGATTGCCAAGGAATTCAATACCATCGCCATCGATGACGGTATTGCCATGGGGCATGGCGGCATGCTCTACAGCTTGCCGAGCCGTGACCTGATTGCCGACTCGGTGGAATACATGGTGAATGCGCATTGTGCCGATGCCATTGTGTGTATTTCCAATTGCGACAAAATTACCCCGGGTATGCTGATGGCTGCCTTGCGGCTGAATATTCCGGTGATCTTCGTTTCCGGTGGTCCGATGGAAGCCGGCAAGGTGGATTGGCGTGGCGGCGAGCGCAAGGTGGATCTGATCGATGCGATGATCGAAGCGGCCAACCCGAATGTTACTGATGCGGAAGTCGAAAGCATGGAACGTTCGGCCTGTCCGACCTGCGGTTCGTGCTCGGGCATGTTTACCGCCAATTCGATGAATTGCCTGACCGAAGCGCTGGGCCTTTCCCTGCCGGGCAATGGTTCGCTGGTGGCCACTCATGCCGACCGCAAACAGCTTTTCCTGCAGGCAGGGCGTCAGATCGTTGAACTGGCCAAGCGTTATTACGAGCAGGGCGATGAAACGGTGCTGCCGCGCAGCATTGCCAGCAAGGCTGCATTTGAAAATGCCATGAGTCTGGATGTCGCGATGGGCGGTTCGACCAATACCGTATTGCACCTGTTGGCTGCCGCGCAAGAAGCCGGCGTCGATTTCAAGCTGGCCGACATCGACCGTATTTCGCGCCATGTGCCTTGCCTGTGCAAGGTGGCGCCGGCTACGCAGAAATACCATATGGAAGACGTGCATCGCGCCGGTGGCGTGATCAGCATTCTCGCCGAACTGGATCGTGCCGGGTTGATCAACCATGACACGCACACAGTGCATGCGGCGACATTGGGCGAAGCCTTCAAGCTCTGGGATGTGGCCAGCAACGGCCCGGACAGTCAGTCGCATTTCCTTTACCGCGCAGCCCCTGGCGGCGTGGCGACCACGATTGCCTTCAGCCAATCGATGCGTTACCCGACGCTGGATCTGGATCGTGAAGAAGGTTGTATTCGTAATAAAGCCCACGCCTACTCTCAGGATGGTGGTTTGGCGGTGTTGTTTGGCAATATTGCCGAACGTGGCTGCATTGTCAAAACGGCCGGGGTGGATGATTCCATCCTCAAGTTTACCGGTCGTGCCCGCGTATTCGAAAGCCAGGAAGCGGCCGTCGAAGGTATTCTGGGCGACCAGATTGTGGCCGGCGATGTGGTCGTGATCCTGTACGAAGGCCCGAAAGGTGGTCCCGGCATGCAGGAAATGCTCTACCCAACCAGCTATCTCAAGTCCAAGGATATGGGCAAGGTCTGCGCCTTGTTGACCGATGGCCGCTTCTCTGGTGGTACGTCGGGCTTGAGTATCGGCCACGCCAGCCCGGAAGCTGCCGAGGGTGGCGCGATCGGTCTGGTGGAAGAAGGCGATACCATCGAGATCGATATTCCCAACCGCACGATCAATCTCAAGGTGAGCGATGATGTCTTGGCTGCGCGCCGGGTTGCCATGGAGGCTCGTGGCAAGGATGCCTGGAAGCCTGTCAGTCGTGATCGCTACGTCAGTTCAGCGCTGCGTGCCTACGCCGCATTGACTACCAGTGCGGATACTGGCGCGGTGCGCGATGTGAGCCAGGTCGAACGCAAGGGCTGATCTGCTGTTGCCGACCGGCAAAAAAGCGCCATTCTGGCGCTTTTTTGTTGTCAGGAGGAAAGGAGGGACGGCCCGACCGGATTGTTCGGTTAAACTGCCGTTTATGAAACCCATCGTATTCCTCCTTGCGCTGACTGCTTTGTTACCCGTTGTCGCTTCCGGCGCCGAAGAGTTTGCCGTCTGGCAAAACAAACGCTATGTCTTGGCGTACAACCCGGAAGGCCAACCGGAAAGTATTAGTGATACAGATGTGATCGATGCCTTGGCGCACGCTGCGCAAGTTTGGGCTCCGTGCGGAGTGGCGGTGGTATTTGGCGGGTTCAGTCATAAGCCCTTTGACCAGCTGGATGGCGTTAATGTCATGGGGTGGCAGAAAGAGATTCCTGGCTTGCTGGCGTTGACCTTGCCGCAATATCTGCGCCGAATATTGCTTGATGCCGATATCCGTCTCAATCGTGCATTGATCCACGATCCTGCAACATTGCGTCGAGTCGTTGCGCATGAGGTGGGGCATGCGCTGGGTCTGTTTGATCATTCCACGGACTTGGACAGCCTGATGAACGAGAAAGAGTTTGTACGGCGAGGGGTGGATACGCCCTCCGCGGCAGATCTGGCGTTGTGTCGAGCGCGATATAACTGGAAATGACAACGCCCCTGGCGGGCGGCAACGTGGTATGCGGGGGTATGCAAGGTCTCGGCTAGCGGCAACAATTAAGTTACATCAAGCTCAAGAAAAGTTGACAAAAATAACTAAATAACTAAATATATAGACATGAAAACCGAATACATCCATGCCTTGCCGGCACACTGGCTGAACGTTTCCGAGGTCTACAAGGCCTTGGGGGATGACTGGCGTCAGAAAATCCTGCTGCTTTTCGAGCCGAACGAGGAGTTGACGATCAAGCAAATCGTCGATGTGTTGCCGCTAGGGCGTACGTCGGTGACCCATCATATCAACGTGCTTCTGGATGCTGGTTTGCTGCTGTCCAGAAAGCAGGGGCGTGAGGTGTTCTTGTCACTGAACAAGCACATCCTGCTCGAGATGCTGGAGCGCACGCGTAAATACATTGAAGAGGAAAGCTGAATGCAACCCCGTATTCGTATCATTGGTTCCGGCATGTCGCAGCCGGATACAATCATGACCAGCGATGAAATGGATGCTCGCCTCGGGCTGAAGGTCGGAACGATTTCCGGTATTTCTGGTGTGCAACAACGACATGTGTCTATCCATGAAACCGCGGCGTCACTGGCGGCGGATGCTTGCCGAAAGGCGCTGGCTAGCAGCGGCTTGGACTGGGAAAATATCGATTGTCTGGTTTCCACCGGGGCGACGATGGATCAGGCGCTTCCCTATAATGCAGCGTTGATTCATGCGGAGTTGGGGTTGAACCGGCAACGTACTACCACGTTCGATGTGGGGGCCAGTTGCATGTCTTTCCTGACCGGGCTGGATGTGATGAGCCATTTGGTGGAAAACGGCCGCTACCAGAATGTGATGCTGGTGTCGGCAGATATTGCCACCTTCGGCCTAAACTGGAAGGAGTTGCGCGAGTGCGGCAATTTTGGCGATGGCGCGGCGGCGGTGGTGATCCGCAAATCCTTGCCGGGTGAAGTATCGCTGATCAAGGCGTCGCGTTCACATACGCTATCCAAGGGCGTGCGGTATTGCGAAATCCCCGGTGGTGGTACCCGCTTTCACCCCGAGCGGATCAATACCCCGTTTGCACCGCTGGCCAAGTTTTCAATGGATGGCAAAGCAGTATTCAAGCTGGTATCCGGCGAATTGCCGACGTTTACTGCCGATCTGCTGCAACAGGCCGGGGTCACGCTGGCACATATTTCCACGGTGATTCCGCATCAGGCCAGCCGGCTGGCGCTCAGCCATATGGCTAAGCGGCTGGAGATTCCGGCCAGCAAGTTGGTGGATATTTTTGCCCGCTTCGGCAATCAGGTCGGGGCATCCTTGCCGACGGCGCTGCATCATGCGATCAGCAGCGGGCAGTTGCAGCGCGGCGACGATGCCTTGCTGATCGGCACCGGGGCTGGGGTGACCATTGGTGGCATGGTGCTGACATACTGATATGAAAATACTGATCACCGGCGGGACAGGTTTTTTGGGGCGGCATGTGGTGTGGCGCTTGGCTGTGCTTGGGCATACGGTGTGTTTCACTGGCCGCAATGCTGCAGCCGCCCGGCAAGTCTTGGCGCTGTCCAATGGGGATGTCAGCTTTGTCTCGCTGGAGCATGGGGTAGCGGATGCGGCGGCGGTGCTGAACCGGGCTGCCGGGCAGGCCGATGCCTTGGTGCATTGCGCCGCACTTTCTGCACCTTGGGGGGATAAGCAGGCATTTTATCGGGCCAATGTGGTTTCCACCGAGGAAGTGCTGGCCGTATGCACGGCGCAGCAAACGCCACGGCTGGTGCATGTGTCCACCCCGAGTTTGTATTTTGAATTCCGCGACCGGCTGGCGATCTGCGAAGATGCGCCGTTGCCGCCACCAGTGAACGAATACGCCAGAACCAAGCTGGTGGCAGAACAACGGGTAGCCGATTCGCCGGTCGATGCCATTATCTTGCGTCCGCGCGGCATCTTTGGCCCGTGGGATCAGACCTTGCTGCCGCGTTTGCTGCGGGTGATGCAAAACGGGCGGATTCCCTTGTTCAATCAGGGGCGGGCGCTGCTGGATCTGACCTATGTCGATAACGTGGTCGATGCGATCTGTCTGGCGCTGGCGATGCGCCAGCCCGAGGTGCGTACCTTCAATATCAGCAACGGGCAGCCGCTGGCTGCCGGTCGTTTGTTTGAACAACTGGCCACGGCGTTTGCCTTGCCTTACCGGCCTGTCCGGGTGCCATTCCGGGTGGGGGTATCCCTCGCGCACCTGCTGGAAATCGCAGCCCGCCTTGCGCCAGGGTGGGAGCCGCCGCTGACTCGCTATACCGTGGGGGCGATTGCGTTTTCACAAACCCTGGATTTGTCGCAAGCGCAGCAGCATCTGGGCTATACCCCCGGCGTGAGCGTGGCCGAGGGCATCATGCGAACCGCTGACTGGTTTGCCAACCATCAAGAATTGGCATCATGCTAGCCCCGTTGCCGTTTCGTTTATTGCAGGTTGGCGCTTGCCGCCATCCCGAATGCGTGGCCATGCGCGGCGGGCAGTGGGGAGCAGTGACCTTTCCGGCCTTGTGTGGCTTGATCCAGCATCCCACCCTAGGTAACTGGCTATTCGATACCGGCTACAGCGACCATTTTCAGGCCGCTACCCAGCCCTTCCCGGAAAGACTGTATCGCTGGGTCACCCCGGTCAGCTTGCCGTCGGAACAACAGCTCACCGCGCAACTGGCCCAGCTTGGCCTGCGGCCCGGCGATATCGACGGGATTATCCTGTCGCATTTCCATGCCGATCATATTGCCGGCTTGCGCGATTATCCCAAAGCGGAAATCATCGCCATGCAGGCCGAATATGCGCAGCTCAGCCAGCTTTCGCGCATTCAGGGGCTGTTTCATGCGTATTTGCCGCAGTTATTGCCGGCCAGTTTTTCCACCCATGCGCGCTTTATTGAAGGCATGCGCTTGCTAACCTTGCCGCCGGAACTGCAACCTTTCCGTTATGGCTTTGATCTGCTGGGCGATGGCAGCCTGCTGGCGGTTCCGTTGCCGGGGCATACCCATCATCACCTGGGCTTGCTGCTGCGCCGGCAAGATGGGCAGATCGTGTTTCTGGTGGCCGATGCCTGCTGGTCGATCAAGGCTTTGCAGCAACACCGCCCGCCAAGCTGGCTGGCCCAGCGCCTGTTTGACGACAAGCGCGCCTACCTTGCCACCTTCGGGCAATTGCAGCAACTGGCCGAGCAGAATCCGGCAGTGCTGGTAGTGCCATCCCATTGTGAAGTGACTGCGAGAGCCTGGCTGAATGAATCTATTTGATGTGTTGACGGTGGCCCGGTATTTGTTGCGTACCCGCTTGGCGCTGCGTTTTTCATCGCGCCAGGCCTTGCTGGACTGGCAGGCCAAGCAGATTGAACGTTTTTTGGCGCAAACCTTGCCCAAGGCGGCTTTTTACCGTCCGTTTGCAGGCCAGCCGCTGTCGGCGCTGCCGGTGATGGACAAAGCCGGCATGCTGCAGCATTTTCAGGGCATGAATACCGCGGGCATCAGTCTGGATCAAGCCAGCCAGGTGGCGCTGGCGGCGGAACAATCCCGCGATTTTTCCCCGAGAATTGGCCGCTATAGCGTGGGGCTTTCCAGTGGCACGCAAGGGCCGCAAGGGGTATTTCTGGTTGCAGACCAGGAACGGGCGATGTGGGCGGGGATCATGCTGGCGCGCACCTTGTCGGGCGGCTTGTTGTGCCGCCTGCTGCGGCCTTTCGGCCCGAAAATCCGCGTGGCGTTTTTCCTGCGCGCCAACAGTAATCTGTATCAAACGCTTAAATCGCGCCGGATTGATTTTCGTTTTTACGATCTGTTTGCCGGGGTAGAGCCGCATCTGCAAAGCTTGCAGCAACAATCCCCGGACGTACTGGTGGCCCCGGCGCGGGTGCTGGCCTGGATCGCCGATCAGGTTGCCGCAGGCCGTTTGCAGATTAAGCCGGTGCGGGTTATTTCGGTGGCCGAAGTGCTGGAGCCGGATGATGCCCTGCGCATTGCGCAGGCATTCAAGCAGCCGGTGCACCAGCTTTACCAGTGTACCGAGGGCTTTCTGGGCTACACCTGCGAGCAGGGCGTGCTGCACCTGAACGAGGAATACGTGCACGTTGAACCGGAATGGCTGGATGAAGCGCATACCCGTTTCACCCCCATCGTCACTGACTTCACCCGCAAAACCCAGCTGATTGTCCGCCAGCGGCTGAACGATGTACTGCGGGTGCGTAGCGCGCCTTGTACCTGTGGGCGGCATGGTCAGGCACTGGAAAGCATCGAAGGGCGGGCGGACGATGTGCTGTGGTTCCGCCAACAGGGCAGCGATACGCCGATGCCCTTGTTCCCGGATATCGTACGCCATGCGTTGTTGCGCGATGCCATTCCCGTTGATTACCGGATTGCCCAGCAGGGCGATGTGCTGGAAATAGCCGTCGCCGATCAGTCCCTGGCAACCTTCGATGCGGTACAGCACTCACTTGGCGCGCTGGCCCGCAGGCACGGGTTGCAGCTGCCCGAATGCCGCTCGGTGCCGTTTGCCAGCCCGGGTTGGGAAACCAAGCGCCGCCGCATTGTTTGCCTCGCCCGCTGCCCGCAGCCGGCGCTGCAAGCATGAAGCCGCGTATACCCGGCGCAACCCGCCGCTATCGAAAAATCACGCCGTATGAATGGCTGTATCTATCAGCAGCGCCGCATTTCCCGCCGTTTGTGATTCAACTGCGAATCGCCTTGTCGGTTTTGCCGCCGTTGGCCCTACTGGAAAGCGCACTGGACACGGCAGCCGCAGCCAATCCAGGTGCGCGGCTGATCGCGCAGGACGGTTGGTGGCTCGATAGCGGGCAAGCGCCTGGTGTGCGCACGCTGCCGGGAACTGAGGTGTTTTCGCTGGTGTATCCTGCTTTGCATGCCAGTCTGCCATGCCATGCGGTGCCGCCGCTGGAAGTGCTGTACTGGCCTGGCTGCGGGCTGATTTTCCGCTGCGCACATGCCTTGATGGATGCCGGTGGCTTGCTGTTTTTTGCCCAGGAAACCCTGCGTGCCTTGCGTGGCGAGCCGGTATTGGGTACAGCCAGCGCGGTTTCCGATTACCCGTATCTGAGCGGTTTGCAGCACCCGCGCCGCAGAGCCTCGCTGCGCCTGGATCAATCCTCGCCCTTAGGGTCAGCCACCCCGAAGGTAGATGGCTTTGTCTGGGAAACCCGGTTTGTTCTCGGCAGCGTAACATCGGCGGGGGCCAGAATCTGCACGGCGCTCGCCGGCATGATCCCGGCTACTGTTTCGTCTTCCGTGTGCCGGATCATGGTGCCGGTAGACCTGCGCCAGCCTGATCCATCTTTGCGCTCCACCGCCAATTTCAGCAATCCTCTGTGGCTAGAATTCCCGCTCGGCACAACTTGGCGCGATAGCTACCGCGATATTCTGGCCGCGCTCGGGCGGCACGATGAACGTGCCATTGCACGAAGCGATGCCTGCCTGCCGTATGTGCCACAACGTTTGCTGGGCCGGCTGACTGCCTGGTTGCATGCCTGGCAGGTACGCCAGAATCGCTATCTGTTTGCTGGCATGAGCTCGAATGTCGGGCCGGTTAGTCTGGATGAGTTTCGTACCCAGGATTGCACGCCGGCTGCTGTGGCCTTGCTGCCTTTCAATGTGCCCGGATCGGCTTTGTCACTGCTGACCATTCAACACGATCACGGGCTGGAAATAGCGGCATCCTGCCCGATGGCTACCGGTGGGGAAGGGCGCTTGGGCGCGTTGCTCGACCGATTGTGTGCCGGGCTGGCAGCGCAGCCCCCCTTAACGGTATCGCTCGCTCCACCGCGATCCCTTCCCACTGCCCCGCATCAGCAGATCATGATCGCCTCCAGCTTTGTGGCCGAACCTTTGGCGCGGGTGCTGGCTTTCTGGATGCAGCAATTCAATCTGCCCACGGCGATTGAATTTGCCCCCTACAACCAGGTGTTCCAAACCCTGGTTGCGCCTGACAGCCTGTTCTGGCGCAACACGCAAGGGGTTAACGTGTTGTTGCTGCGGGTGGAAGACTGGCTGCGCGATGCCCCAAACGCAGATCACGTCGAGCTATTGCCGCGCCTTGCCGACGATTTTCTGGCGGCGTTGAGCAGCGCCAGCAAGCAAAGCGCAGTGCCTCTGCTGGTATGGATCGCCCCGGCTGCCAGTTCAATGCAACGGTCGCCAGCCAGCCAAGCCGCGCTGGAAGCCACCCTGCAAGCGTTACTGGCCGGGCTGGGCTCGATGCTGGGGATCTGCCTGATAGCGCCCGATGCCTTGCCCACGCTGTATCCGGTGGTGCAGGCCGAAGATGCTTATGCCGACCAGTTGGGGCATGTTCCCTATACGCAAGCGATGTATGCCGCGCTGGCGACCTTGCTGGCGCGCCAGGCCATCGCTTTGCGCTCCCCGCCGAGCAAGGTGATCGTGCTCGATTGCGATAACACCCTGTGGCAGGGCGTATGCGCAGAAGCCGGCCCGACTGGCGTTGCCTTGACGCCACCATTCCAGGCCTTGCAGGAATTCATGCTGGCGCAGCATGCCGCCGGTATGCTGTTGTGCCTGTGCAGCAAAAACAGCCCGGAAGATGTCGAGGCCGTCTTTGAACATCATTCTGGGATGCTCCTGAACCCGGCGCATTTCATTGCATCGCGGATCAATTGGCAGGCCAAATCTGCTAATCTGCAATCGCTGGCGCGCGAGCTGCAGTTAAGCTTGGACAGCTTTATTTTTATTGATGACAACCCGGTGGAATGTGCCGAGGTTCAAGCGCATTGCCCACAAGTGCTGGTGTTGCAGCTTCCTGCAGAAATCGCGCACATTCCACTGTTTTTGCAGCATGTATGGGCGTTTGATCGCCCGGTAACCACGGAAGCGGCGCAACAGCGCAGCGCGCAGTACCGGCAAAACCAGCAGCGCGAAACGCTGCGCAGCCAAGTGGGCGACTTTGCCGCTTTTCTGGCTTCATTGCAGCTACAGGTTGCGATTGCCCCGATGTTGCCTGCCGCGCTGGAGCGGGTGGCCGAACTGACCCGGCGTACCAACCAGTTCAATCTGCGGCCACAGCCGTGCCAAGCTGCGCAGATTCAGGCGCTGGCCCAGACCCAGCATTGCCTGACGGTTGAAGTCGATGACCGTTTCGGGGCTTACGGTCTGACCGGGGTGCTGATGTACCGGCTACAGGCCGAGGTGCTCCGGGTGGATACTTTTCTGCTGAGTTGCCGGGTGCTGGGGCGCGGGGTGGAACACCGGGTAATGGCTGTGCTGGGGGAAATCGCCCGCGACACAGGTTGCCGGCAGATCGTGCTGCCTTTCCGGAAAACGGCAAAAAACCAGCCGATGCTGGATTTTCTGACCACGGTGGCTACCGAGCAAACCGACCCGCTGACCGCCAAGCAAACCGATCCCGCAGGCTTGCAACGCTTTACCCTGACAGTGGAACGCGCCGTGCAACTGCAACCGGCAGCGCCAGTTGTCTGCTCTTCCAGTGTTGCGCCTGAATCAGCGCCAGTGGCGAGCGATCCACAGCGCCTCTATCGCAGCGCCTTGATCCAGCAGATTGCCGAAGCATGGACGGATGTGCCGCAGATTATGCAGGCCAGTGGCACGGTAACCCCATCCCCGAAAAATGCCTTGCCAGACAGCATGGAAGCTGTGCTGGCCAAGATGGTGATCGACCTGCTGGAGCATGCCGTGGATACGGTGCCGCTGGATCAATCCTTGTCCGATCTGGGCTTAAGCTCGCTGCAAATGGTGTTGCTGCTGTCTGCCGCCGCGCAACGTTTCGTCCCTGATCTGCCCTCCGGGCAACTGTTTGCCGATCTGGACGAATTTGCTAGGGAGCCAACCTTGCGCAGCCTAGTACGACACCTGCACAGACAGCGTGCCGAATCGAGCCACTTCACCAGACTGGATCAACCCGTCGGTACGACAGGAGGCCACGCATGAATCAAACCCCCGCAGTCGTACGCAAAACCCTGTGGAAGACCTATGCCCTGTGGTTTTGCCTGAATAATCTGGCCTTTGTTCTGACCTATCCGCTATGCAACTGGATTACCTCCTGGCGTAGTGATACGGTTGGCCTGTATCTGCCTGCCGAACTCGACATACCCTTTGTGCCGCAGTTGGTTTGGGCTTATTTTTCAGTCAACCTGCTGTTTATCTGGCCACCGTTTTTCCTGGACGAAGCGCAGCTGAAAGCCTTGGGCAAACGCATGTTGGTGGGTACTTTGCTGGCCAGCGTAGTGTTTCTTGTTATTCCCACCCATCTGGGATTCCAGCGCACTATCCCGGCCGATCCTCTGTACCGGACACTGTTTTCCGGGCTGTTCTTCGCCGATCAGCCGCACAATCTCGTACCCTCGCTGCATGTGGTCTACAGCGCGCTGACAGTGTTCACCTATGTCAGCGTTATGTCCCGCCTGCGCTGGAAAATGCTCTGGATCGCCTGGCTGCTGCTGATCATGGCCTCCACCGTGCTGGTACACCAGCATCACTTGCTTGATGCGTTCTCCGGGCTGTTGGTAGCAGCAGGCATTCATTATGGGTTCGAAAGGCGACAAATTGCAGAAATCGCGTCCGCATAATTCTAGATAGCAGTCAATTATTACTAGGCACTGCAATGGCCGACTGCTGCCTGCGATGCAAGCTGCCCCTGACTTGCCAGCATGGAGGCTCGTAGGACGGCATGACAGTTAGTGAGCGAGCCATGGATCTCAGATTGTCAGGCCATATTGGGCTGGCGGTTATATCGACCTTACTTCATCTTATGAACAAACACTAAGTTATATTGATATGCATTATCATTAACGCGCGAAGGAATGGTGTGCCTTGATTGGATCTTTATCGCCACTCTCATCAGGTAATATTATTTGCCCGACTTTTCCTGATGATATTCCTGACGTTCTAGTTCTATTGAATAGAAAACGGCCACATATTTTCATATGTGGCCGTTTAGTAATATTACTATTTCAAACGCATTGCTATCACTTAGTTACTCGGAAATAGTAGCGTTTTTACACGGTATAGGTTTCCGGGGCGTTGTTTATTTGGCTGGCGACTGGACCTTCTTCTTGAATTTGTCTTCCTGCCAAGGCAGGGGGACCAAGATGTTATTGAGTGTGAACTCTCCACCTTCCAATGTGGCGGCTGCCGAGAGCAGATCGCCATCGACGCGAATCAGTTTTTGATCGGTCAGACGGTTGATTTGCCCTTCGACAAACTGTCCGGCCAAATAGTCCAGATCAGCGTTGCTGACGCCGGAATCCGGGCCGCCAAACATGTTCCGGGCTTGCCACATCACCAGCGTTTCTACGACCTTGCGCGGAACGGTGAAGTCCGCCTTGGCAGACAGTTTGCTGACAAACTCAACCGGATTGTCGAGATCCTTTTCCTTGAAGCCTTTCAATCCCAGGCCGACGGAGAATTTGAGGGTGCCTTCCGGTAGCTTCACTTCCAGTTTGCGAATACCAAAGTGCGGGTCATTGGTCAGCAGCGGCATTCCTTGCGCTTTGGCCAATTTGACGATTTCATTGGTCAACTCTTCGCGCGTCAACGTGCGTTTTTGCAGTTTGGTGAATTCAGCATCCAGCTTGGCCAAAGTCGGGCCATGCAGATGCGTGGCTTCAGCTTGCAATTCGGCCGGGCCGTAGGCTTTGTCGTTGAGAACCAGTTTTGCCAGGTTGATGGTGGCTTCGCCGTTAATGAAGTTATTTACTTCGCTTAGTTCACCGGTGTAACTCAGATTTTCCAGTGCAACCTTGAGTGGGGAGTCATCCTCGATATCCAGCGTGAAATGGCCCAGATTCGCATGGGTATTGCCCAGCATCAGGCCTGATTTGCCGCGGACGTGATCCACGCTGAAATCGAACCCGTTGAAGCTGAAGTTGCCCTTGCCTTTGGCTGCACCAGTCATGCCGGGGGCATGCGCAACCAGATGAACGCGGTTGAAATCGCCGCCATAGTCAATGGTGGCATTCAGCCCTTCCCATTTGGACTTGATGCCGGAAAGTGTTTCTTCATAATCGAATCCAGGTACCTTGAGTTGGATGATGCCGTCATCGTTAAAGCCGATGCGGTTTTCCACTTCGATGGGTTTCTGGGCGCCAAAGAAACGCGATAACAGTTTTTGAGTTTCCGGGGAAAATTGGAATTCGGTCTGAACGACTGCCTTGGCTGGGCGCAGGCTGTACTGGCCAATCAGCGGGAAAGGGCCGTGCAGCACGTGGTTGGTATAGGTGACTTCAAAGACGGGCAGCGGCGTGCCTTCCTTCTCCAGCAGGAAACGATACATTGATGGATTGATCGCGACGGTGGCGGTTTCAGTCGAACTAAACCAGCCGCGTTGATAGGTGCGTGCCTTGATAACAAAGTACGGCTGTTCGGCTAGCCACTTATATTGTTTATCTAGCGTGGATTCCGCACTTTTGCCTGCATAGTAAGCGCCACCGACCCAAAGTGCACAAGCACCGGTCAAAGCGATTACGCTACCCAGTACAATCTTCTGCTTCACCGTTAATTCCTTTTCTTGCCAGGGACAAACGGGCACGCGCAGTGCCCGTTTCCATCAAATTCGGTTGGCGAGCGCTTGTGCCTTGCCGAGGTAGGACCACGGAGTCAATTCCTTCAGGCGGATTTTCTCGTCTGCCGGAATGGCCAGGTTGTCAATGAAGACAGCCAGCACTTCACGGCTGATGCCGCTCTTGCCTCGGGTCAGCTCTTTCAATTGCTCATACGGGTTGGGCACACCATAACGACGCATCACTGTCTGGATGGGCTCGGCCAATACTTCCCAGTTAACGTTCAGATCTTGCTGCATTGCATTGCGATCAGCCAGCAGTTTGTTCAGGCCTTTCAGGCAAGAAACATAACCAAGTTGAGCATAACCCAAGCCGACGCCCATGTTACGAAGGACGGTAGAGTCGGTCAGGTCGCGCTGCCAGCGAGAAATAGGCAACTTCTGCGACAAGTGGACCAGCAACGCGTTGGCGAGTCCCAGATTGCCTTCGGAATTTTCGAAATCAATCGGGTTGACCTTGTGCGGCATGGTGGAAGAGCCCACTTCGTTCTTGTTGACTTTCTGCTTGAAGAAGCCAAGCGAGATGTAACCCCAGATATCGCGATTCAAGTCGATCAGGATCGTGTTGATGCGAGCGAAGGTATCGAATAGCTCGCTCATGTAATCGTGTGGCTCGATCTGGATTGTGTACGGGTTGAAATCGATACCCAGCGATTCAACAAAGCGGCGGCAGAAATTTTCCCAGTCTACGTCGGGGTAGGCTGCAAGATGGGCATTGTAGTTGCCGACGGCACCATTGATCTTGCCCAGGATTTCCACTTTTTCGAGGCGAGTGATCTGGCGTGCCAGGCGGAACGAGACGTTGGCGATTTCCTTGCCCATAGTCGTCGGTGTGGCTGGCTGACCGTGCGTGCGGCTCATCATCGGCGCATCGGCAAGCTCGTGCGCGAGCTCAGTCAGGCGACCGATGATTTCACGCAGCTTTGGCAGCAGGACAGTTTCGCGCGCGCCTTTGAGCATCAGGGCGTGCGAGAGGTTGTTGATGTCTTCCGAGGTGCAGGCAAAGTGGATGAATTCGCTAGCGGCGCTGACTTCGGCATTGCCGGACAGGCGTTCTTTCAACCAGTATTCCACGGCTTTTACATCGTGGTTGGTGGTGCGCTCGATGGTTTTGACTTCCAGCGCATGATTGGGCGAAAACTGTGCCACGACGGCGTCCAGTTCGGCAATCGTCGCTGCGGAAAAAGGCGCTATTTCGCCAATTTCCGTTTCTGCCGCCAATGTTTTGAGCCAAGCGACCTCGACTGCAACGCGGTTTTTGATCAGAGCAAACTCACTGAAATGCGGGCGCAAATCGGCCAGTTGTTTCTCGTAACGGCCGTCTAGCGGCGAAAGTGCGGTAAGTGCTGAAAGCTCCATGGCGCGAGCGGAATCCTGTGGTCAGAAAACAAACGCAGCATTTTAACACAGCGCGCACCGTCATCCCGGGCCGGATGGCGGAATACCAGTGTAAAAAAGCCCTGTCGGTCTAGGACCGGCAGGGCTTGGGGGGTGGATTCAGGGTGCGGCTGAATTATTCGGCGAACCGGATGAAGTGCAAGGAGGACGGAGCACAGGAGCCGCAATGTATGTAGGTATACACGAGGATTCCGAGCACCGCCCGATGCCGCGAAGCAAATCCATTTTCGGGACGCAGCAATTCCGGCATAGCCAATAATCCTTAACCCAGCCAGGCTCGCGCATTGCGGAACATGCGCAGCCATGGACTGTCCTCGCCCCAGCCTTGCGGATGCCAGGCATTCTGCACCGTGCGGAACACGCGTTCTGGGTGCGGCATCATGATGCTGAAGCGTCCATCTTGCGTGGTGACACCGGCAATGCCTTGCGGGCTGCCGTTCGGGTTGAACGGGTAGGCTTCGGTCACCTTGCCGCTGTTGTCGACATAGCGCATCGCGACGATGGCCTGGTTGATATCGCCTTGCTGGCTGAAATTGGCGAAGCCTTCGCCGTGCGACACCACGACCGGAAACTGGCTGCCAGCCATCCCGCCGAAGAAAAGCGACGGCGATTGTGGCAGTTCGGCCATCACAAAGCGTGCTTCGAACTGTTCGGACTGGTTGCGGGTGAACTTCGGCCAAGCCTGTGCGCCGGGAATAATGCCCGAGAGGTTGGCCATCATCTGGCAACCGTTGCATACACCCAGGCCGAACGAATCGCTGCGCTGGAAGAAGGCTTCGAACTCGGCACGGGCGCGTGGATTGAACAGGATCGACTTGGCCCAGCCTTCACCCGCACCCAGTACATCGCCATAGCTGAATCCACCGCAAGCCGCAAATCCCTTGAAATCGGCCAGCGAGATGCGCCCTTCAATAATGTCGCTCATGTGAACATCGACAGCCGTGAAGCCCGCGCGATCAAATGCGGCAGCCATTTCGACCTGGCCGTTGACGCCTTGCTCACGCAAAATCGCCATTTTCGGGCGCTTGCCACTGGCAATAAATGGGGCGGCAATATTGTCGGAAGGATCGAAGGCCAGTTTGGCAAACAAGCCCTTGTCGTTCTTGGTGGCGATACGGGCATATTCCGCATCGGCACAGGCGGGGTTGTCACGCAGGCGTTGAATGCGCCAGCTGGTTTCCGACCAGGCTTGTTGCAGCGAGATACGGGTTTCGTCGAGCAGCAGGCAGTTACGTTTCTTGATCTTCAGCCGGTCTTCGTTGTTGATCGAGCCGATCACCTGAAGTTCAGCAGACAAACCGGCGTTCATGAACGCGGCAATCACGGTTGCGGTATCGCTGCGCTTGACTTGCAATACAGCGCCGAGCTCCTCGTTGAACAGGACGCCCATCACCCGGCCATTTTCGGCGCGGGTCACATCGTCTGGCGTGATTTCGTTCTCGCCACGCTGGCGGCGACGGCGATCAATACAAAGCTCGTCAATTTCCAGCGTGATACCGACGTGGCTGGCGAACATCATTTCCGTGATCGTGGCGATCAGGCCGCCATCTGAGCGGTCGTGATAAGCCAGAATACGGCCTTCGCCATTCAATTTTTGCACTGTGGAAAAGAAGGCTTGCAAGCGTTCGGCGCTGATGAGGTCGGGCGCGGTATTGCCGATCTGCTTGTAGACCTGGGCCAAGGCGGATCCGCCGAGGCGGCAGCGACCGTTGCCCAGATCAATCAGCAACAGATCGCTTTCGGTGTCGGTGACGAGCTGCGGCGTCAGTGTCTTGCGAACATCGCTCACCGGCGCAAAAGCGGAAATGATCAGTGACAGGGGGGCGGTGACGGCTTTCTTCTGGCCGGCTTCGTCCCAGACGGTCTTCATCGACAATGAATCCTTGCCGACCGGAATAGAAATGCCCAGGTCGCGGCACAGGTCGAGCGCGACGGCGCTCACCGTGTCATACAGGTTGGCCTCTTCGCCCGGATGGCCGGCAGGGGCCATCCAGTTGGCGGAAAGCTTGATATCGCTCAGTTCCTTGATCGATGCGGCGGCGATGTTGGTCAATACCTCACCCACGGCCATGCGTCCGGATGCCGGCGCCGAAATCAGGGCGAGCGGCGTGCGTTCGCCCATGGCCATGGCTTCGCCCAGAACGGTGTTGTAACCCATGGTGGTGACCGCGACGTCAGCCACCGGGACTTGCCACGGGCCAATCATCTGGTCGCGCGCGGTCATGCCGCCGACGGTGCGGTCGCCGATGGTGATCAGAAAGCTCTTGTCGGCCACGGCGGGAAGCCGCAGGACGCGGTAGGTGGCTTCCTTGAGGTTGATCAGTGAGGAGTCAAATACCGGCAGTTGCGGGGTGACTCGGGTCACATCGCGGGTCATCTTTGGCGGCTTGCCGAGCAGCACGTCCATCGGCATGTCGACCGGGCGGTTGCCAAAATGCGAGTCGGCGACGATCAGTTGTTTT
Organism: Formivibrio sp.; assembly: GCA_031291275.1. Taxonomy (GTDB): domain Bacteria; phylum Pseudomonadota; class Gammaproteobacteria; order Burkholderiales; family Chitinibacteraceae; genus Formivibrio. Next base: position 18,335 of record JARLJJ010000107.1, on the reverse strand, counting down.
TCGGTGGTGGCGCGACCGACTACAGCGAACGGGCAACGCTCGCGCTCGCAGATCGCTTCAAAGCGCATCAGTTCTTGCGGCGGAATCGCCAGTACATAGCGTTCCTGCGATTCGTTCGACCAGATTTCCTTGGGCGACATGCCGTGTTCTTCGATATGCACCTTGCGCAACTCGAACACCGCGCCGCGGTCCGAGCCATCGACGAGTTCCGGGAAGGCGTTGGAGATGCCGCCGGCGCCGACGTCGTGGATCGACAGGATCGGGTTTTCTTCACCCAGTTGCCAGCAACGGTCGATCACTTCCTGCGCACGGCGCTGGATTTCCGGGTTGCCGCGCTGTACGGAATCGAAATCCAGATCGGCGGTATTGGCCCCTGTGGTCATCGACGAAGCTGCGCCGCCGCCCATGCCGATCAGGAATCCCGGACCGCCCAACTGGATCAGGAGCGAGCCGTCGGGAATCTGGTGCTTGTCAACGTGGATCGCATCGATATTGCCGAGGCCGCCGGCAATCATGATCGGCTTGTGGTAGCCACGGCGCTCGCCGTTGCAGTCTTCCTCGAAGGTACGGAAGTAGCCGCAGATGTTCGGGCGGCCGAATTCGTTGTTGAACGCCGCCGCGCCGATCGGGCCTTCGATCATGATCTGCAATGCCGAGGCAATGCGCTCGGGCTTGCCGTAGGCCGGTTCTTCCCAGGGTTGGACCGCACCGGGAAGGTTGAGATTGGACACGGTAAAACCGGCGAGACCTGCCTTGGGCTTGGAGCCGCGCCCGGTGGCGCCTTCGTCGCGGATCTCGCCGCCCGAGCCGGTGGCTGCTCCCGGAAACGGCGAAATGGCGGTCGGGTGGTTGTGGGTTTCCACTTTCATCAGGATGTGCGCGGTTTGCGCATCGAATGCGTATTCTGCCGAACCTGCTTGTGGGAAAAAGCGTTCGATCGGGGCGCCCTCGATCACCGACGAGTTGTCGGAATAGGCGACCACGGTACCTTCGGGATGCGCCTTGTGTGTTTCACGGATCATGCCGAACAGGCTTTGCGGCTGCTTTTCGCCATCGATAACGAAATCAGCATTGAAAATCTTGTGGCGACAGTGCTCGGAGTTGGCCTGCGCGAACATGGTCAGTTCGACATCGGTCGGGTTGCGGCCGAGTTTCTGGTAGCTTGCGACCAGGTAATCGATTTCGTCATCGGACAGCGCCAGCCCGTACTGGCTGTTGGCGGTTTCCAGTGCTGCCTTGCCACCGGCAAGGATATCGACTGATTTCAGCGGCTTGGGTTCGAAATGCTGGAACAAGGCTGCTGCAGCTTCAATTGAATCGGCTACTTGTTCGGTCATGCGATCATGAATCAGCGGTTTCAGCGCTTGTAATGCGATATCCGAAAGAGGCTGTCCGCTGGCATCCACGGCGTAAATGACCAATCCGCGCTCGATACGCTGTATCGATTTCAGTCCGCAGTGCAGGGCGATATCGGTGGCTTTAGAGGACCAGGGTGAGATCGAGCCGGCGCGTGGCAGGACGATGAGCTGGGTTCCTGTGGCACGTGCCGGGACTGCGGGATCGCCATAGTTCAGGATGCGGGCAAGGGTGTCGCTTTCTGTCGCGGTGAGCGCTGCGCTCGTTTCGGCGAGATGCCAGAACTCGGCATAAAGACGGACGGGGAAGCCTTGGGCGGCCAGTGCCGCTTCAATTTTTTCAAGCCGGAAGGAAGAAAGCGCGGCACCGCCGCGAAGTTTGAGCACGTCTGACATGAGGGCGATCCGGAAGGGCAAAGAAAACAAAGGCGTAATGATACCAAAGATGTGCGCCTCTTATCCGATGCCGCGACGAATTGCTGTGTGGATGGGTGAGAAGACCCCGGAAAACAAAAGCTGCCGGACTGGAATGCTTGGTTCAGCAGCCTTCAGACTTGCTTTGGTGCGATTATTTGCCGCCGCCGCCGCCGCCGCCGCCGCCGCCGCCGCCGCCGCCGCCATTACCGCCGCCATTACCCCCGCCATTGCTATGGCCGCTGCCCCCTTTGTCGCCGCTACTCCCCTGATTGCTGATAACTGTCTGCGATTTCCCGCTCGCGCTTTTCCCGTGCTTGGTTGTGGTTGCAAGGTTGGCTTTCTTGGCGGGAATGGCTGGACGAACGCCTGGAATGGCCGGGGCGGTACCCGAGCGGGTGGTGACTGGCTTGCCGGCAATGGTCAGCGTGGCGCGATTTTGGTTCAGGATGCCCTGCGTGACGCCATTGACCTTGAGCACATCGGCCGAGGTCCGGAATGGCCCGGATTGTATGCGGGCGGCGACGATGGCTTCGGCGGTTTGGGGTGTCATGCCTTTGAGTGCGGCAATCTGATCCACTGTGGCGGTATTGAGATCGATGGCCCAGGCGGGCAGGGCGCTCAACATGACGAGTGCAAGCAATTTTTTCATGATCGGCTCCTTCTGTCGGCGAGTGCCGAGACATTCAGATTAGGCCCGTTTATCATGGGCAACTACAAAAAAGGGATGAGCGGGTTTTGCCGCCAGCCCCGAAAAGACTGGAGAACCATAAGCATGCAAGCATTAACGATTCCGCCACAGTTCGGTGCGCGGCGTTTTCTGTCATGGAACGAGTTGCAACGGGAAAAGCACGGTGGCCGGGTGCAGAAAGTCTCGGTCGATGCCGGGTTTACCTGCCCGAACCGCGATGGCAGCAAAGGCGTCGGTGGCTGCACGTTCTGCAATAACGCGGGGTTTACCCCGTCGTATCTGCGCGAAGAGCGGGAAATCACCAAGCAGATTGAAACTGGCCTCGATTTTTTTAGCCGGCGTTATCCGAATACCAAACATTTCGTCGCCTACTTCCAGGCCTACAGCAATACCTACGCCGGCGTAGATCAGTTGCGCGCCGTCTACGAGGCGGCGCTGGTGCATCCGAAGATCGATGGTCTGGTGATTGGCACCCGGCCGGATTGCGTACCGGACGATGTACTCGATTACCTTGCCGAGTTGTCCCGAACCAAAATCGTCGAGCTCGAACTGGGCATCGAATCCTGTGACGATGCCACGCTGGCGCGCGTTAACCGCGGACATGATTTTGCCGAAGCGGAAGACGCTGTGCGTCGTGCTGCTGCACGCGGACTGGATGTGGCTGCGCACATCATGTTCGATTTGCCCGGGGAAAGCAGGGCAAGCATGCTGGCTGGCGCGGCCAAGCTTTCGGCCTTGCCGCTGACTTCGCTCAAGTTCCACCAGTTGCAGATTATCAAGGGCACGCAATTGGCCAATGAATGGCGCCGCGATGCCGCCAGCATCCAGCTGATGAGCGCCGAGGATTATTTCACCTTGCTGGTGGATTTTCTGGAGCGGCTGTCGCCGACGATTTCGATCCAGCGCGTTGGGAGTGAAGTGCCGCCTTCGCACAAGCTCGCTCCGGAATGGAATATGCGTCTGCACGAATTGTTGCCACGCATGGAGGCGTTGCTGCTGGAGCGGGATACTTGGCAGGGGCGCTTGTACGCGGGGAATGAGGCGATTGTTCCTTTGTCTCGGGTTCCCGCATAAAAGTGCTCGTGATGTTTGTTGTCAGGGGCTAGACAAGCGGCTGTGTTCCCATTAGTATCTCGGCCTCTTGTGGTCGGGTGCCTGAAACCCCGCCGCGTACGGGCCCAGCCCGAAGATTTTAGGCCGACATGGTGAAATTGGTAGACACGCTATCTTGAGGGGGTAGTGGCCATAGGCTGTGTGAGTTCGAGTCTCACTGTCGGCACCAACAAAAAACGCCGGTTCGCAAGAGCCGGCGTTTTTGCGTTCTGGCTGCGATCAAAGCCGATAAGCACTGACAATGCGCTGCATGTCCGAGGCCAGCCGATCCAGGTCATGGGCCGAGCGTGCGCTTTCCTCTGCTGCGGCGTTACTTTCTTCCGACATCTGCGCGATACGCTCCACCTGCACGGCGATATTGTTGGTGGCCGAGCCCTGTTCACTGATGGCGGTGGCGATTTCATCCACCATGTCGACGGCATCGCGGCTGCCCTGGCCAATCTGCTTGATCGATTCATTGGCTTGCTGCGCCCGTTCCACGCCGAGCGCCACCTTGCTGACCACTTCCTGCATGCTGGCCACTGCATTGCTGGCGCTGGCGCGCATGGTATTGATCGTGGCGGCGATTTCCTGCGTGGAGGCGGCGGTACGTTCTGCCAGTTTGCGCACCTCATCGGCCACAACGGCAAACCCCCGGCCTTGTTCTCCCGCACGGGCGGCTTCAATCGCGGCATTCAATGCCAGCAAGTTGGTCTGGTCTGCGACTTCCTTGATCACAGCAACCACGTTGGATATCTGTTGACCGTGCTGTTCCAGTCCGTGAATCTGTTCTGCAGCCTGATGCACGGTGGCCGCGATATCGTGAATATCGCTGGCGGTCTGTCCGATGATCTTCTCGCCCGAGGCCGCCAGCTGGCCGGATTGGCTGGAGATGCGGTTGGCCTCCTGCGCCCGGTCACTCACATGGTTGATGCTGACCGTCATTTCTTCCACGGTCGCGGCCATGCCGGAAGCGGCTTCGCTTTGCTGCTGGGATGCGGTTGCCACCTGGCTTGAGGTGGCCGCCATCTGGGTGGCAGCAGCGGCAACGGATTTTGCCCCGCTGGAGATCGATTGCAGGTTGCCCTGCAGCTTGTCCAGCAAGCGGTTGAGTGCGGAAGTCGTCACACCGATTTCATCTTGCTTGGTCACGGTTACGCGCAAGGTGAAATCCAGATCACTTTCAACCCGGCTGACCATGGTACGAATCTGGTTGAGCGAGCGGCTGATATTGCGCAGCAGATACAGACCGAGCGCGCCAAGGGCAATTGAGCCCATCAGAATTGCCGCGAGCGTGATGATTTTCCCCTGGGCAGCACCGGCCAACGCCCTGGCTACGGTCTCATCGGCCTTCTTTTTGTGGTACGCCATGTGGGCATCCAGGCTGTTCAGCGCCTGTCCGCCCAACGCAGAGCCTTGGGACAGCAACGTGTCGCGCGCGGCCTCGGTTTCTTTGTTGCGCGATTTGGGCAGTACCTCTTTGTTGATCAGGTCGAGGTAGGCATTCAGCGTACTGTTGTCCGTTTCCAGCAGTTTTTTGTCTTCATCATTGAGCAGGTGTTTCTCGTACTCCTTGAGTAGCTGTTCTACCTGTTTGGCATCGGATGCCAGCGAGTTTTCGATTTCCAGCTTTTCCATCTCGTCGACGTTGAGGACATGGGCATAAACCTTGACCCGTACCGACATGAACGCCTGGCGTGCCGCGCCCAGGGTTTGAATGCTGGTGAGGCTCTCTTCGTCAATCGTGTGGATACCCTTGGTTTGAGTGTTTGAAACAAGCAGTCCGGTAATGCCAACCATCAATAATGCGATGATGGATATGCCGATCATCAGCATGATCTGGCGAGCAATCGTCATCCCTTTCATTCGGTTCTCCTCGATACGACTTGTTAGATTTTTTTTGGCTGTGCGTGCTAAAACGCAACAGCTATCGCGTCAGTCTACTGATTTTTTTTTGGCTTGACCGAAAAATTGGGTGTTTCCGTGCGGGCGTGGCGAAGTGGCAACTTGTACGGTGCCGGGATTTTGCAGGCATTTGGTAAGATACGGTTTTCCCCGTGCCTGGATTCCCGTTATGAGCCGTTTTTGGAGCCCCGTTGTCCGCGATCTCACCCCTTATGTGCCGGGCGAGCAACCCAAGATCGACAATCTGATCAAGTTGAATACCAACGAAAATCCCTACGGTCCCTCGCCCAAGGCCGTGGCTGCGATGCAGGCGGCGGTGGGCGATGCCCTGCGTCTGTATCCCAACACGGAAAGCAGCCCGGTTCAGGCCGCTGTGGCCAAGTATTACGGTATTCCGGAAAAAGCGGTGTTTGTCGGCAATGGTTCGGATGAAGTGCTGGGGCTGGCTTTTGCCGCGCTGCTTAAGCACGACCAGCCTTTGCTGTTTCCGGACATTACCTACAGCTTCTACCCGGTGTATTGCGCACTGTTTGGCATCGATTACCAAACGGTGCCGCTGGCCGCTGATTTTTCGATTCGCATCGAAGATTACAACCGGGACTGTGGCGCGATTATTTTCCCCAATCCGAATGCACCGACCGGCCATCTATTACCGTTGCAAGCCGTCGAAACGCTGCTGCAACAGCACCCGGATCAACCTGTCATCGTCGATGAGGCCTATATCGATTTTGGCGGTGAAAGCGCCGTGCCGCTGATCGCGAAATACCCGAATCTGCTGGTGGTGCAGACCTTGTCCAAGTCGCGCTCGTTGGCCGGTTTGCGGGTCGGACTGGCGCTGGGCTCGCCGGAGCTGATCGAGGCGTTGGTGCGGGTGAAGAACAGTTTCAATTCCTATCCGCTCGACCGCGTAGCGCAAGCCGGTGCGGCCGCAGCATTCGAGGACGTGGCGCATTTCGAGCAAACCCGCCGGGCGGTGATCACAAGTCGTGAGCAACTTACGGCAGACATGGCGGCGCTCGGTTTTGAAACGATTCCCTCGGCAGCCAACTTCATCTTCACGCGCCACCCGCAGCATGATGCGGTACAGCTTGCCGCCAAACTGCGCGAACGGGCAATCATCGTGCGCCACTTCAAGCTGCCGCGCATCGACCAGTACCTGCGCATCTCGATCGGCGCCCCGCAGGAGTGTGCGGCCTTGGTGACGGCACTGCGTGAAATTGTGGGTTGAATGTTGGGTTGACGATTGATCCGGGCAACGCTGTTGGCCGGATCAGTCGCTGGTTTTTGGTAAGGCCATTTCAGCAAGCCAGGGCAGATTCACCGACCGCATCTTCTGCCAGCCGCTTGGCGCGCCGTTGTGCGACGGCCGTTGCCAGATTTTCCAGCAGTTTTTCGGTTTCATTCCAACCAATACAGGCATCGGTAATGCTTTGGCCATAGGTCAGGGAATGGCCGTGTTTGGCATCTTGCCGGCCGGCCACCAGATTTGATTCAACCATGACGCCAATAATGCGTGCGTCGCCAGCGGCAATCTGGCGGCCGATATCGGCGCAAACGGGTATCTGGTTCTCATGTTTCTTGGCGCTGTTGGCGTGACTGGCGTCAATCATCAAGCGTGCGGGTTGGCCGTTGCGGGTGAGTTCTGCGCAGGTCGCATTGACGCTGGCTGCGTCGTAGTTCGGTGTTTTCCCCCCGCGCAGGATGATGTGGCAATCCTCGTTGCCAGATGTCGAGACGATTGTACTGTGGCCTGCGGGAGCCACCGAGAGAAAATGGTGCGGGTGCGAGGCGGCGCCGATGGCATCGATGGCGATTTTCACATTGCCGTCGGTGCCATTCTTGAAACCGATCGGGCAAGGCAAGCCCGAAGCCATTTCGCGGTGAACCTGCGATTCCGTGGTCCGTGCTCCGATCGCACCCCACGACACCAGGTCAGTCAGGTAGTGCGGCGTCATCAGGTCGAGGTATTCGGTACCGGTGGGCAAGCCCAGCGCATTGATGTTCAGCAGCAGTTCACGCGCGGTGCGCAGGCCATGGTTGATATCAAAGCTGCCATTCATGTGTGGATCGTTGATCAGGCCTTTCCAGCCAACCGTCGTACGCGGCTTTTCGAAGTAGACCCGCATCACGATTTCGAGTTCGCCGGCCAGTCGTTCGCGCAGAGTCGCCAGGCGGAATGCGTATTCGATGGCCGCTTTGGGGTCATGCACTGAGCAGGGGCCGATGATGACGGCCAGCCGGTCATCCGTACCCTGCAGAATGCGGTGTAGCCCTCGCCGCGTCTGAGTGACAAGGTCGCTTACCTTGGGGCTGCAGGGGAATTCGCTGAGGATCTGCGCCGGGGATGTGAGCGTTTTGGATTCGCGGATGCGGCTATGGGGTGGCATGGTGGCTCTCCAGTAAGTCTTCTGTCGTATCGGTTGTTGTCCCGGTACGTCGGTCTGGTCGAGCGGTATAAAAAAACCGCCAGACTTTGCTGACGGTTTTCGGGGAATTTGGTGTTGCTTGCGTGTGTTACCTATCCTCTCGATCCGTCAGCGGCCTGAGATACCAAAAAGAATAAAAGTAAAACTTGCTGGTCAGGACGGTGTTCATGGAATCGAGTCGGTGTTTGATCAAGTTGTCGTGTGAATGACTATAAGCCCAACATGCACGCCTTGGCAATTGCAAAATGTTGGCAATTTGGCGAATTGGAGTCAAAACGGCTACCTCATCCTCAGGTCGGGCGTCGAACTGTCACCGGAATTGACGCCTTGGCAGTCAATGCGGAATTTAACGGGCGACGGGAATATCCGCCCAACGCGTTGTCCAGCACGGGGAGATATTGTTTTGTCGCATCTTCCAGCCATGATCGAATCCTGCACTGGCAAGATGAACCGTGCCACGGCCCCATTGGCGATTGATCCGATCCATCGTGTCATTGAGCGTGGCTCGTTTCTGCGGATCGGCGCTTGGCAGAAAGAGATGGCCTTGAATGCAATTGTCCGCTTGCCGATCATTTTCCCGAAATGGGCTGGTGCGGATAAAGAGTGCCAGTGCCCCGGCAGCAGATTGCTGTTTGCGGAGTTTTTCGGCAGCGCGGGCAACATAGGTGCTGATGGCTTCGGCCAACTCCTGCTCGTTATCGATAGGGCGTCCAAAGCTGCGCGAGCAAAGAATCTGCTGCTTGTCGGCGGCACTGTCTTCAAGCGCAATGCAGGGGATGCCACGCAGTTCCAGTGCTGTGCGTTGCAGGACCGTGCCGTGGTGCTGGCGGAGCGTTTCGGCATTGGCTGCAACCATGTCAGCCACGGTAAAAATGCCTTCCTGGTTGAGTTTGGGGGCGAGTTTTCGGCCAATCCCCCAAACGGCCGCGACGGATTCTTCTTGCATCAAGCGTTGCTGTGTCACCGCATCGAGTTTGGCCCATTCGCAGACGCCGGCGAAATCCGGGTGTTTCTTGGCCAGGTGGTTACTGAACTTGGCCAGGGTTTTGGTCGGCCCCATGCCGATGCAGACCGGCAGGCCGGTCCATTGCAGTACGGTTTGGCGGATTTCTTGTCCCAGCTCCGTATGGTCGCGCGGTATGCCGTCGAGGCCGAGAAAGCATTCGTCAATGCTGTAGATTTCCTGATCCGGGCTGAAGCGGCGCAGGATGCTCATCACCCGGTTGCTCATGTCGGCATATAGTGCGTAATTGCTGCTATAGGCGACGATGCCATGCCGGCGCGCCTCTTCCTGCAACTGATGCCACGGCTGCGCCATCTTCAATCCCAGCGCTTTCACTTCATTGCTGCGCGACACAACGCAGCCGTCGTTATTCGACAGGACGACAATCGGTGAGCTTTCCCGCTTGGGTTCAAATACCCGCTGGCAGGAAACATAAAAGTTATTGACGTCAATCAGCGCAATCATCGCGGTTGGACTATCCAGGCGGTTACCACGCCCCAGACATTCAGCTCTTGCGCTTCGCCCAGCACCAGCGGCGGATAGGACGTGTTTTCTGCAATCAGCGCCAGTTTGTCGCCGCGCCGGTAAAGCCGCTTGACGGTGAATTCACCCTCGATGATCGCGACAACGATGTCATCGTGTTTTACTTCACGGGCGCGATCGACGATCAGTGTGGCGCCATTCAGAATGGTACGTTCCGGGTTTGGGCTCACCATGCTGTCGCCACTAACACGAAAGAAAAAAGTGGCTTCCGGGTGCCGCACGAAGCGCTGATTGAGGTCAACCCGATCCTCAACCCAATCTTCGGCAGGAGAGGGGAAGCCGGCAGGGACCGGGACTTCCATCAGCGGGATCAAATGGATGAGGGGATCAAGCTGGGCTGGCGTTGGACCCGGCAAAAAACACGGCATGGCAATATCCTGAAAAATCGGTACTATCGGGATAGTATAGAACGATCGTTCTTTTTGTGCGAGGTCACGACCTTTCCTCATTATTTAAACGGGAGCGGAACTTGAGTTTTCCCGCGTTGTTACCCATGCTTGGAGCTGACGCCAAATTTGTGAATTTTACCCAAAGGCCATGAAGCATGAAGCCAGGCAAGCATTCACGCTGCGGGATAAGGGCCATCTGCCTGGTCTTGGGGCTGTCGGGACCTGCTTGGTCGGCATGTGATCGCATCCTCTATTCCACCAATCCGAATTACCCCCCTTACAGTTGGGTCAACAAGAGCGGCAAGCTTGAAGGTGCCAGCCTGGATCTGCTGCGCCGTGTGGCTCCACATGGGATTGCGCTGGTCGAGGTTGTTTATCCCTTGAAACGTGCGATGGCGCTTGCCGAACAAGGGAAGATCGACTTGTTACTTAGCCTGCGTATTACGCCAGAACGTGAAAAAGGGCTGATTTTTACCAGCCGTCCCGCTTTCCCGAATCCGATCACCGCTTTCGTGCGTAAGGATTTGTCGATCAACTATAAGGGGTGGGCGGACCTGAAAGGGATGTCCGGGGCGATCAGTGCCGGAGATACTTTTGGTTTCGGTTTTGATGAATATTTGCGCAGCGAGCTGACGTTTGAGGAGGGATACACGCTGGTGCAAAATTTTCACAAGCTGGCATTGGGTCGGATCGATTATTTTGTCAGCGGGAAATATCTTGGCGAAGCCTATCTGGCACAGACGGGGCTCGATAAGGATATCATGGCGCTTACGCCGCCGCTAACCAGTGGCGATATCTACTTTGCCTTGAGTCGACATTCTCCTTGCGCTGCCTATCTGGATGAAATCAGTGCCAATCTGGGGGCGTTGGATTCTGCAGGAGAAAACGTGAAAATACTGCAAAAAAACCTGGAGTTGTTTCGGCAAAGAAAAGTGGGGGATGTGTTCGCCCCATTCCTGTATGAGTAAACGAACCCCGCCGGTGAGTACACTGCTGATTTGCATGTGGTCGGGATTAAAAAATAAAGGCCCCCGGTATACGCCGGGGGCACTCATAAGTGCGTGTTCAATCTCAACCTTATTATTGTGAGTTTCCGTAGTTTGCAACAGGTCTATTCATTCCTGCACGCAACTTGCCTGGAAACACACTGCCGGGATATTAGCCGAGGCGCTTGGCTACGACATCCCAGTCAACCAGCTTCCAGAAAGCTTCCAGGTAGTTCGGGCGGCTATTGCGGTAGTCGATGTAGTAGGCGTGTTCCCAAACGTCGACGGTCAGGATCGGAGTGTCGCCAGTGGTCAACGGCGTGCCAGCGGCACCCATGTTGACGATGTCGAGGCTGCCATCGGCTTTCTTGACCAGCCAAGTCCAGCCAGAACCGAAGTTGCCGGCGGCAGAAGTGGCAAAGGCTTTCTTGAAATCGTCGAACGAGCCCCATTTGGCTGTGATGGCATCAAGCAGCTTGCCGGCAGGTGCGCGGACGGCGCTTTCTGCATTCGGCTTGAACGAGAACCAGAAGAAAGTATGGTTCCAGACTTGCGCCGCATTGTTGTACAAGCCACCCGCCGGTGCGGATTTCACAATTTCTTCAAGGGATTTGGATTCGTTTTCGGTGCCCTTGATCAAATTGTTCAGGTTGGTGATGTAAGTTTGGTGATGCTTGCCATAATGGTATTCAAGGGTTTCCTTGGACATGTGCGGTGCCAGGGCATCCAGTGCATACGGCAGTTCGGGCAGCTTGTGCTCCATTTGTATTCTCCATGTTGTGTGTGGGTTGATCCGCTTTACAAGATTATGCTTCTTCTTCGCATTTTCAAGGGCCGTTTTTCGGAAATGCCGGGGTATGGTATCTTGGGCGGGATATGCGGCACCGCCGTACTAACTGGTTCGATGAAAAAATATGAGCATTCTTTCCCTGATTCTTGCGTTGATGCTGGAACAGTTCCGGCCGATCAGCAGCCGTAACGCGTTTTATCTGGCGTTTGTGCGTTTTGCCAACCGGCTGGAGCGCAACCTTAACGCCGGTGAATATCGCAATGGTGTGCTGGTTTGGTTTATTACGGTTTTGCCGCTGGTGCTGATTGGTGCGGGTGGTCACTGGTTGTTCTTGGCTCAGGATAGTCTGATTCTGGCCTTGGCCTGGAATGTCCTGCTGCTGTATCTCACCATGGGTTTTCGCCAGTTCAGCCATGCATTTACCGGGATTTCCAAAGCTTTGCGCGGCGACGATCTCGACAGCGCGCGAGCCGATCTTGCGGATTGGACCGGTCAGCCGACCTCCGAACTGACTTCGGATGAAATTGCCAAGCTCACGATTGAGCAGGGCGTGATCGACTCTTACCGGTATGTGTTCGGGACCATCTTCTGGTTCGTGGTGCTGGGTTGGTTGGTGGGGCCGGCGGGGGCTTTAGTGTATCGGGCGGCATGTTTGCTGCAACAAAAGTGGCGCAACAATGTGCCTTTCGGCGCATTCGCTACCAATATTCTTGCCGTGATGGATTATGTGCCGGTGCGTTGTGCCGCGGCTGGTTTTGCCATCATGGGCGATTTCGAGGATGCCGTGTATTGCTGGCGCGTGCAGGCCAAGCAATGGGCGGATTACGATTACGGTATTCTGCTGGCTTCCGCTGCGGGTGCTTTGGGCGTGCGTCTGGGTGATGCGGTGCATCAGGATCACACGGTACGCTTTCGCCCGGAGATGGGACTGGGCGACACTGCCAATGCCGATTATCTGTCCAGTGCCGTCGGGCTGGTGTGGCGTTCGGTGTTGCTGTGGTTGACGGTGATCCTGCTGCTGTCGATTGCGCAGTGGCTGGCCTGAAAACCCATTCACGATCTTGCTACGAGGCCGTGATCGGTGCTTCATGGGCTGCTGATCTGGTTATCCTGACGGGCGCCGCTGTGGTGCCCGTTATTTTTTGTTCATGCGAGGACTTTTTATGCGAACCATCCAGATAGGGCAAAACGAATTGGCGGTGAGCAATATCTACTGCGTGGCGACCAATTATGTGGCGCATGCCGTGGAAATGGGGGCGAAGGTGGCGGAGTCGCCGATCTTCTTCATGAAGCCGACGACAGCGATCGTGCCGCCGGGGCAGCCGATTCCGTTGCCTGCTTGGTCGCAGAGCGTGCATCACGAAGTGGAAGTGGTCGTGGCGATCGGCAAGGACGGGGTGGACGTGCGGCGCGAGGATGCGCTGTCCTACATTGCCGGCTATGCGATTGGTCTGGACATGACGGCACGCGATATCCAGGCGGAACTGAAAAAGGCTGGCCGGCCATGGGCGCTGGCCAAGGGCTACCGCGGTTCGGCGGTGTTGAGCGAATTCATCCCGGCCTCTCTGATCACCGATCCTGCCGATATCGATCTGTCGCTGGAAGTCAACGGCCAAGTGCGCCAGCAGGGCAATACTCGCCACTTGGTCTTCGGCATTGCCGAGATCATTGTCTACGTGTCGCAGCGCTTCGGCCTGCAGGCCGGGGATTTGATCTACACCGGCACCCCGGAAGGCGTAGGGCAGGTGCTGCACGGCGATAGCGTAACGGCGAAGTTGGGTAGCCTGATCACGGATACCCGTCAGGTGGTTTGATTAAACCGCCGGCAGGCTGGCCAGATCCCAGCGCGGTTGGATGCTGAAACTGCCGGCTTGCTGTGAAAAAGCCAGCCGTTGCGCACCGGCGAGCGCAATCATCGCACCGTTGTCGGTGCACAGCGACAGCGGTGGGTAAAACACCTCGAAGCGGCGTTTTTTCGCTGCGTCGTCGAGCGCTGAGCGCAGTTGCCGGTTGGCACCGACGCCACCGGCAATGACCAGCCGCTTCAGTCCCGACTGTTTCAGCGCGGCAAGCGACTTCTTCAGCAGCACCTCGACGATCGCCTCCTGAAACGCGGCACAGATGTCGGCCGTGGTCTGTTCATCAAGCGGCGACTCTGCTTTTACCAGATTTAGTACGGCGGTTTTCAGGCCGGAAAAACTCATTTCCAGATCACCCGAATGTAACATCGGACGCGGCAGTTTGAAGCGTGTGGCATCGCCCTGGTCGGCCAGTTTCGACAAGGCAGGCCCGCCTGGGTAGCCCAGACCGAGCATCTTGGCCGATTTGTCGAACGCTTCGCCCGCCGCATCATCTACGGTTTCTCCCAAGAGTTCGTAGCGCCCCACGCCATGCACCGCCATCAATTGCGTATGTCCGCCGGATACCAGCAATGCGACAAACGGGAATGGCGGCGCGGGGTCAGCTAGGAGTGGCGAGAGCAGGTGGCCTTCCAGGTGATGCACGGCGATGGTCGGCTTGTTCAGCGCAAAGGCCAGTGCGTTGGCCACGCTCGCGCCGACCAGCAATGCACCGGCGAGTCCTGGCCCGGCGGTATAGGCAATGGCATCGATGTCATCCAGCGTGCTTCCGGCATCGGCAAGGCAGCTCTGGGTGAGCGGCAGTACACGGCGGATATGGTCGCGTGAGGCGAGCTCCGGCACCACGCCGCCGTATTCGGCGTGCATGGCGATCTGCGTATGCAATTGGTGCGCAAGGAGTCCGACCGTCGTGTCGTACAGGGCGACCCCGGTTTCATCGCAGGAAGATTCAATGCCTAAAACCAGCATGGCGATACAACCCAAGCGGAAAAGCGGCAATGGTAACGGTTTGCACGGCTGGGGGCCAATCCGGTTAGCCGGTGACCCCAAGCTTTGCGGTAGAATCGCCCATTCGTTTCAGAACCTGAAAGGTTGATGATGGCGCGCAAATATTTTGGCACCGATGGGGTGCGTGGTTTGGTGGGCGAGTATCCGATTACGCCTGATTTCGCGATGAAGCTGGGTTATGCCGCTGGCCGTGTACTGGCCTCCAAAGAAGCGCGCAAGCAGGGCGAGCATGCCGGGGTGCTGATTGGCAAAGACACGCGGATTTCGGGCTATATGCTGGAGGCTGCGCTGATCGCCGGGTTTACCTCGGCAGGAGTGGATGTTTTCCTGACCGGTCCGCTACCTACGCCGGGCGTGGCCTACCTGACCCGTGCGCTGCGTCTGTCGGCCGGGGTGGTGATTTCTGCCTCGCACAATCCCTACCATGATAACGGCATCAAATTTTTCAGCTCCCGGGGCAAAAAATTGCCAGACGAGGTCGAACTGGCCATTGAAGCGGCTATCGACGAACCGCAGGGCTGTGTTGGTTCGCGCGAACTGGGCAAGGCCAAACGTGTCGATGACGCGGCCGGGCGCTATATCGAATTCTGTAAATCCACGTTTCCGAACGAGTTCGATCTGCGTGGGCTCAAGTTGGTGGTCGATTGCGCCCATGGTGCGGCCTACCATATCGCCCCGCACGTGTTCCACGAACTGGGCGCGGAAGTGGTGTCGATCGGTGTGCAACCCAATGGTTTAAACATCAATGATGAAGTGGGTGCCACGCATACCGAAGCCTTGCGCCGTGCCGTATTGGCCGAAGGCGCGGATTATGGCATCGCCCTTGATGGCGATGCGGACCGCTTGATGATGATTGACCATGATGGCTCGCTGATTGACGGCGACATGCTGCTTTATGTGCTGGCGCGTCATCGCCAGGACCGGGGCACGCTGGTCGGCGGCGTGGTTGGTACGCTGATGACCAACCTGGGTGTGGAAAACGCCCTGAAGGCGCATGGCATCGGTTTTGGTCGTGCCAAGGTCGGCGACCGCTATGTGCTGGAAATGCTTGAAGAAAAGGGTTGGCAGATTGGTGGCGAAGGTTCCGGACATTTGCTCTGTCTCGATTGCCATACCACCGGGGACGGCATCATTTCCGCGTTGCAAGTTCTAACCGCAGTGCAGGAATCAGGACGTACGCTGGCCGATTTTTGCAAGGAATTGAAGCTTTCAACCCAGGTTCTCAAGAATGTGCGCATTGTTCGAGGCTTTGACTGCAAAGGCAGCGAGGCGATCCAGCGTTCGGTCCTGGAGGCCGAAACCGCGATGGGCACGGATGGTCGCGTGCTGCTGCGCCCATCCGGCACCGAGCCAGTGGTGCGTGTGATGGTCGAGCATGTGGATCATGCCATGGCTGAATACTGGGCTGAACGCATCGCAGCAGTGGTCAAGGCCGAGGCGCAGTCCTGAGACAACCGTTGTCTTGATGCATTGCATCGCCGATGAATTGACCTTGCCCGGCGCGATTTTTGCAGGATACTGAAAAGAAGAATCCTACAAGGAGACGGTGATGCGATTGCCTGAACCTATCAAAGGTGTCCTGATCGATCTGGCGGGGGTGCTGCATGTCGGCGAAGCCGCCGTGCCGGGTGCGGTGGAAGCACTGGCACGGCTGCGTGCCACCGGACTGCCGCTGCGTTTCCTGACCAATACTACCCGCTCGCCGCGCAGCCAGATCCTTGCACTGATGCAGCGCGTCGGTCTGGATGTGCGCCCCGAGGAGGTGCTGACTGCCGCACTGGCAACCCTGAAGTATGTGCAGCGGCGCGGCTTGCGTCCGCATTACCTGATTCACCCTGCCATTATCGAAGACATGGGGGAGAGTGACCCAGACCCTAATGTGGTGGTCCTCGGTGATGCGGGCGATGATTTTACCTATGCCCGGATGAATGCTGCATTTCGTCTATTGATGCAGGGCTTGCCGTTGGTTGTGATGGCGCGCAACAAGTATTTCCGCGAAGCCGATGGTTTGTCGCTCGATATGGGCGCTTATGTGGTGGGTCTGGAATACAGTGCTGGCGTAACTGCTCAGGTTATCGGCAAGCCGGCGCGCGCTTTTTTTGAAATGGCCCTGCTGGATATGGGGGTGCTGGCGCAAGATGCGGTCATGATTGGCGATGATGTGCTTGATGATGTGGGTGCGGCGCAATTGGCTGGCGTCGCCGGCATCCTGGTGCGCACGGGGAAATTCCGTAAAGGGGACGATCAATTGCCGCATGTGCAGCCGGCCTTGGTGGCGGATGATTTTTCCGCCGTGGTGGATGTCCTGTTGAGCCGGATGCATTAGTCCGGAAGCAACTCGGGATCGCAGTAACGTGAACTGTACTACCCAAATTTTCACCAGACTGTTTTGCTGGCGGTTGATAGTATGTGGCTTTAGTTGATAAGCCATCTTAATACCATGAGTTCCCCAGCCGTTTTAGCCCAGAATCCAGCCAGTGAGACACGCTTTCGCGTATTGGGAGCGATCAGCTTCTCTCATTTCCTCAACGATATGATGCAGTCGCTGATCATCGCGATCTATCCGCTTCTCAAGGGTAATTACCATCTCAGCTTTGCCCAGATTGGCCTGATGACGCTAGTCTACCAATGCACGGCATCCTTGTTGCAACCCATGGTCGGGTTTTATACCGATCGCAAGCCACAACCGTATTCGCTGGTTTTTGGCATGGGAGCAACCCTGATGGGCTTGCTGCTTCTCTCGACCGCAGGCAACTTTGAGCTGTTATTGATAGCGGCTGCCATGGTTGGCATGGGTTCTTCAATTTTTCATCCCGAATCCTCACGCGTGGCGCGCATGGCCTCCGGTGGACGGCATGGCCTGGCGCAATCCATTTTTCAGGTTGGCGGTAACGCGGGAACTGCCGTGGGACCGTTGTTGGCGGCTCTGGTGGTGTTGCCGTTTGGGCAACGCAGTCTGGCCTGGTTTTCACTGGCGGCATTGCTGGCCATGACAGTATTGTGGAAAGTCGGTGGCTGGTACCGCGCCCAGCACCGCGCCGGTAAAAGGCAGCAACAGGCGATACCGACTGGATTGTCCCCGACGCGTACGGCCTGGGCGTTGACCATTCTTATCTTGCTGATTTTTTCCAAGTACATTTATCTTTCCAGCCTGACCAACTATTACATTTTTTACCTGATGCACCACTTCGGTTTGGGTGTGCAGTCTGCGCAGTATCACCTGTTCATCTTCCTGTTCGCAGTCGCAGCGGGAACCGTGCTTGGCGGGCCTATTGGCGATGCGATCGGACGCAAGCGGGTCATCTGGTTTTCCATCCTGGGCGTGGCGCCGTTCACGATCGCCTTGCCCTATGCCGATCTGTTCTGGACCACGACACTGTCCTTTATTATTGGCTTGATCCTGGCTTCGGCGTTTTCGGCAATTCTGGTTTTTGCCCAAGAATTGCTACCGGGCAAGGTAGGCACAATTTCAGGGCTATTCTTTGGTTTGGCCTTTGGCGTGGCGGGTGTGGGCGCCGCGATTCTTGGCAAGGTGGCAGATATTTACGGAATTGAATATGTTTATCGATTGTGTGCCTGGATGCCACTGATGGGCGTGATCACAGTGTTTTTGCCCAATTTGCATTCCAATAAACGGTGATGGCTTAAAACGAGACGACTTGTTTTTTGCCAGCGACGAAGCCCCCGAATTCGGGGGCTTCGTAATAAAGTCTTTTGGGAATCAGGCTGTTCTCGGCCCAGACTGTGTAAAAACGGCCTTTCCGGTAAAATATGGGCATCCTCCAGGCATGGTTGGTTGTCATGAAGCGATTCATCGAAGGCCAGAGCCGTACCCAAAGCGCACTCCTTCCCGCAAGCATTGATGACTATGTAT
>JARLJJ010000106.1 GCA_031291275.1 Formivibrio sp. | reverse complement strand
GCACATCACAAGGCCAGCAAGGCAGAAGCGGCCGAGCGCGTGCTCGACATGCTGGAAAAGGTGCGCATCCGCGATCCGCAGCGCGTGTACCAGCTCTATCCGCATGAAGTCTCGGGCGGTATGGGCCAGCGCATCATGATCGCGATGATGATTATCCCGGAACCAGAAATCATCATTGCCGACGAGCCAACCTCGGCGCTCGATGTATCGGTGCGCCAGCAGGTGCTCTCGGTGCTGGATGATCTCGTGGGCCAGCGCAATCTGGGACTGATCTTTATCAGCCACGACCTGAATCTGGTGCGCACCTTTTGCGACCGCGTGCTGGTGATGTACGCCGGCCGAGTGGTCGAATCCATCGCCGCTGCCGATCTCGACCACGCCCAGCACCCTTATACGCGCGGCCTGCTAGCGGCTCTGCCCAGCATTGATCACCATCGCAACCGGCTGCCGGTATTGCAGCGCGACCCGGCTTGGCTGACCGCCTGAGGAACCCGCCATGACATCCAACATGATTGAAATCGATAAGCTTAACCTGACTTTCGGCCACGGCCCGCAGGCCAACCATGTCTTGCGCGACGTCAGCTTCGCGGTCAAGGACGGTGAATCGTTCGGTCTGGTCGGCGAATCCGGCTCGGGCAAAACCACGGTGCTGCGCTGTCTGGCCGGGCAATACACGCACTGGACCGGCGATCTGCGCATCGATGGCCAAGCGCTCGAACACAAGCTCGACCGCGCGCGTTGCCGTCACGTACAGATGGTATTCCAGGACCCGTATGGCTCGCTGCATCCACGCCATACCGTGGAAACCGCACTCACCGAACCGCTGGCTATTCACGGCATCGGCGAGCGGCAGGAGCGCATCGGCTCGATCCTGGCCAAGGTCGGCCTGAACGACAGCTACCGCTTCCGCTACCCGCACCAGCTTTCCGGCGGCCAGCGCCAGCGCGTTGCCATCGCCCGGGCGCTGATCCTGGAGCCACGCATTCTGTTGCTCGACGAGCCGACCTCGGCGCTGGATGTCTCGGTGCAGGCGGAAATCCTCAACTTGCTGGCCGACCTGCGCCAGCGTGACGGTTTGACTTACCTGATGGTCACGCATGACTTGGGCGTGGTCGCGCACCTGTGCGACCGGGTCGCAGTCATGCAACAAGGGGAAATCGTGGAAACACTGGCAACCTGTGATTTGGCGGGCAGCACACCCAAGAACGCCTATACCAGCATGCTGGTGGAAGCGAGCCGCGAATACAGCCACAAGCAATCGGACGAACCCCTGCAAGTGATGGCGTGACGGTACGACCGACCTCTTACCCGGATCGCAAGAGCCGGGTTTTTTACACCTAACCAGGGGAATATCATGATGGATCGCCGTAGTTTTCTCGCTACATCGCTCGCCAGTGCGGTAACTCTAGGTTTAAGCCGCAACGTGGCTGAGGCAGCCTCACTAAGCAATGGCATACAACCATTGCTCATTGATTCACATGTCCACGTCTGGAAGCGCGATCCAGCCTTTCCATTCTCGCCACTCAGAAAAGCGCCTACCGTCGACGCGACGGCTGAAATGGTGCTGGATCTGATGAAAGCCAATGGTGTTTCCCGCACCGTGCTGATCCAGATGATTCATTACATGTGGGACAACAGCTATCTGGCCGATGTGCTCAAACGCTATCCGCAATACTTCCTCGGCGTCTGCCGCGTGAACCCGGAAGACCCCGCCGCACCAGATACGCTGAGCAAACTGGTACAGGAACAGGGTTTTCATGGCGTGCGCATCAGCCCCTACGCCAGTGCGGAATACGACTGGATCAAAGGTCCGTTAATGCCACCGCTGTGGCGGCGCTGCAATGAGTTGAAAGTACCGATGACGGTGCTGACCGAAGCCCCGCGCTTGCGCGAAATCGTGCCCTTGATCGAGAAAAATCCGGAACTGACCGTCGTGATCGACCACATGGCGGACATCAAGCCTGATCGCCTCGATCAACTGCAATGGCTGCTGGATCTGGCGCGTTATCCCAAGGTATTCGTCAAGATTTCGCACATGTGGTCGATTTCAAAACAGCCTTATCCCTATGCAGACTCGATGGATCAAGTTAAACGCCTCTTCGATGCCTTTGGCCCAAAACGGTTAATGTGGGGTACCGATTGGCCCGTTTCTCTGCCACATCTGCCCTACGATAAAATCGTCGAACTATTCCGCGATCATCTGGATTTTCTTTCCCCAGAAGATCGCGCCCAAATCCTCGGTAAAACCGTCCAGGAAGTCTGGCCTTTTAACCTTTGACCCCTATTGATTTGACTATCCGTACCATAGCAAAAGGCCTGTCGGATGACAGGCCTTTTGCTATGCA
This sequence comes from Formivibrio sp., assembly GCA_031291275.1. Taxonomy (GTDB): domain Bacteria; phylum Pseudomonadota; class Gammaproteobacteria; order Burkholderiales; family Chitinibacteraceae; genus Formivibrio. The sequence continues at coordinate 1,924 of JARLJJ010000106.1, read as the reverse complement.
TATCCAATGCTACATCTCGATCTGCATGCCCATTTCCACGACCCGGTTGGGTGGAATACCAAAGTAGTCCGTCGCCCGCATGGCATTTCTCGACATGACCGAAAACAATTGGCGCCGCCACCAGCTCATGGCTGGATTGGCGGCTGGCACCATGGTTTCGCGCGACAGGAAATACGAGGTACTCATCATGTCAAACCCCAGTTCCGGATGGAGCTCCACCACCCTATTCTGGATAGAAGAAACACTGACATCGTCCTTGAAACCCAAGGTAGCAATCACTTGGTAAAAGGTTTTGCCCAGTTGATGTACCACTACTTGTTCATTGCACGGTACATACGGCACATCGGTCGTTTGCACGGTCATGAAAACCACCTGCTCATGCAACACCTTGTTGTGCTTGAGATTGTGCAGCAATGCATGCGGTACGGAATCGGCGCTGCCAGTCATGAAAATGGCCACGCCTTCCACGCGTTGTGGCGGCGCCATTTCCAGACTTTCCACAAAGCCCTTCAATGGCAGCTCCCCTTCGCGCAGCTTGCCATACAGAATCGAGCGCCCGCGCTTCCAGGTCATCATCAAAGAAAAAACCGTCAACCCGATCATCAACGGAAGCCAGCCACCTTCTACCAGTTTGAACATATTGGCGGAAAGAAAGGTCAGATCGACCAGCAGAAAACAGCCGAGCACAGCATAAACCAATAACCGTGTCGCGCCTTTGACACCACGGCTGAGTACGGTCAGGGCAATCGAGGTTTCGATAACCATCGTGGCGCAAACCGAAAAACCATACGCCGATGCCAGATTACCGGAAGATTTGAATGCCAGGACCAGCAGGATAACCGCCACCAGCAGGAACCAGTTGATTTGCGGCACATAGATCTGTCCCATTTCATGCTCGGACGTATGCTTCACCGCCATGCGCGGGCAATAGCCTAGGTGAACCGCTTGGTTGGTTACAGAAAACGCTCCGGAAATCACAGCCTGCGAGGCAATGACGGTGGCGCAAGCGGCCAAAATCACCATCGGGATGATGGCCCATTCCGGCGCCAGCAGATAGAACGGGTTTTTGATGGCTTCTGGCGCACGTAACAACAAAGCACCTTGACCGAAGTAATTCAGCGTCAGTGCGGGCAAGGCCAGGAAAAACCAGGCTTTGCGGATGGCACTGCGGCCAAAGTGCCCCATGTCGGCATACAGCGCCTCGCCGCCGGTCACCGCCAGCACCACCGCACCCAGGGTGGTAAAAGCCAGAAAAGGCGAAGCGGCAAAAAAACGGACGGCATACACCGGGCTAAGCGCCAGCAACACTTCCGGGGTTTTCAAAATACTCAACATACCCAGTATTGCCAGCGTGGTGAACCAAACGCAAATAATCGGCCCAAACAGTTTGCCCACCACGGCAGTACCCCGTTTCTGCAGCATGAATAGCCCGATCAGCACGGCAATGGTCAGAGGAATAATGAACGCATCGAAGGTATGCGAAATCACGCTGATCCCTTCGAAGGCAGACAGCACGGAAATAGCTGGCGTAATCATGCCATCGCCGTAGAACAGCGCTGCGCCAAAAATACCTACGATGACAATCACGCGAGAACGTCGCCCTCCTTGGGAAAGCCCCCGTTGCGCCAAAGCCATCAGGGCTAAAATTCCGCCCTCGCCTTTGTTGTCTGCGCGCATGATGGCCAGCAGGTATTTGAACGACACCACCATCATGATCGACCAAAAAATCAGCGAAAGGATGCCGAAGATATGTGTCGCAATCGGCATCGAATGCCCACCCGCGTGCAACAGGCTTTCTTTTAGCGCATATAGCGGGCTAGTACCAATATCGCCAAAGACAACCCCAATGGCCGCCAATACCAGACCTGCCTGCTTGCTGTGGCCAGTCGAGGTGGGGGATGCATTCATCGAAAAGAACTCCATT
>JARLJJ010000105.1 GCA_031291275.1 Formivibrio sp. | reverse complement strand
TCAGTATGGCCTAAATTCGCTGAACCAAATTACCAACGCAACCCTGGGGGGTACGATAATGGGGCCGTGGACCGCCTCAATCACGGTTGCAGGTAGCACTACAAGTCGCGCAACCAGTGTAACGGTCAATGGAAGTGCTGCTACGCTCCACGCCGACAACACGTTTGAGCTTTATAATCAAACTGTCGTTAATGGCTTGAACAACTTCACGGCTGTTGCGCAAGATGTCTATGGCCGCACCAGCACGAGTACGTCCTCGGTAAACGTAATAACCAACAACAGTGCCTACGGCTACGATTTGAATGGCAACCTGCTCACCGATGGCACGCGGAATTTCGCCTACGACGATGAAAACCAGTTGATCAGCGTTTGGAAAACCAATGCTTGGCGTCAGGACTTCGTTTACGACGGCAAAATGCGTCGGCGAATTACAAAGGAGTATGGTTGGAATGGAACCGCATGGGCACAGACGAATGAGGTTCACTTTGTGTACGACGGCAACTTGGTCGTGCAAGAACGCGATGCGAACAACGTACCACAGGTAAGCTACACGCGGGGCACTGACCTGAGCGGTAAATTGCAGGGCGCCGGTGGCATTGGCGGCTTGTTGGCCCGCACCGATCGGGCATCGGCGGTGCCTTGGATTTCCACAATAATCGGCGGAGTGCCGACGTTCGGCACCCATTCCTATTATCATGCCGACGGCAACGGAAACATCACCGCCCTCATCAGCGCCAGTCAGATGATTGTCGCCAAGTACCTTTACGATCCCTTTGGCAACACACTTTCAATGTATGGCTTAATGGCGGATATTAACAAATATCGCTTTTCTAGCAAGGAATGGAATGGGAACGCTGGGCTGTATTATTACCTTTATCGTTTCTACGATTCAAACTTGCAAAGGTGGCTAAATCGGGACCCGTTCGGGGAACTAGGCTTTGAGGCTGTGCAAGTTGGGTTACCTTTCAAGTTCTGGAGTATGCAGCCATGGGGAGAGCGTATTGAAGGGCCGAATCTTTTTGAATTTGCAAGGAACGATGGTATAGACTTTATGGACACTGACGGTATGGGGGCCATGGGTACAATAGGGGGTACAATAGGGAGTATTTGGAAACCAGTGTCTGTTGCTGTGGGAGGGGCATTGTGTACGTTAGCAGGCTATAAATGCGCTATGGCAATCCAGGCGGCAACCGACGCGGCAGGCAAATATCAGGCTGCTGTCACCATACTAAATAATAAATATGGGGATTCTGGTGAGTGGCCCCAAGCAATTGTGCAGCTTATGAACCAATGGAACAGTGATAATGTCAAGTTGGCAGGCGCAGCGACCACTGCGTGCGCGCATGTTGGAGGGTCGAGTACAGCTGGGCCAGTGAATAATCCGATTCGGTAGGAGGAAATACTATGAATGAAAGCCCAGTTCAAGCCCATGTACCCAAGCGAAACAAGCTACTAGTGGGACTACTAGTTATTGCGCTTATTTCCGGATTTAGAATTGCAAGCACCTGTGCGGCCTACCATGCGACGGTCATAGCACAGCGCATTTTACGGGAGCCGCCAGGTTTAGATTCCGCCATGGTATCGAAGGAGGAAGAGAGCATTCAGGACAGCCGAGAATCAATCCGGGTTGATCTCGCGATAGAAATAGTCGTGTTTCTCACCGCGCTCGGGTGTCTCTGGGAATCAAGACGATCCAATACTCCAAAACTGAACTCGAAAGGCCAACCATAGCACCCATGGAGGGGAAAGGCATCAGGGTAAACTTCATACATTTAACAATTGGGTCGACATCTGGCGGGCTCAAATTGCGATACGCTCAGCTGCAAACCTCGACACTTGACATTTGAAGCATGCGAATATCGGTTGCGGCTACTATTGTTCGCTTGTGACCTTGGCGTTTTCAGTAAAACTTAGATTGCTGTTCTGCGCTAGCGCATTGTTTTGTTGCCATGCGGTCGGCGCGCCGAACGATCTGTCCCCCGCGATATTGGTGGCCAAGGATAAAACGGTGTTCATCGCTTGTGCGTCCGCCAGCCAAGTTTTGTGCCTGGATGAGGCCAGTGGAAAAATCTCATCCATCACCTTGCCTCTGCCGCCTTCTGGCTTGTCGCTTTCGTCGGACGAGTCAAAACTATTCGTCACCTGCGCTGGGCCTCAGAGCAAAATCAGCATTGTTGATCTCAAGAAGCAGAGAATCGTCGCAACATTTCCGGGAGGGCATACAGCCACGGCTCCAGTTTTAAGCTTGGACGGCAAAACACTCTACATCTGCAACCAGTTCGACAATGACGTCAGCGTGATTGATCTGGCTGCGAAAAGGGAACTGTGCCGAATTGGCGTCCGGCGCGAGCCAGTGGCGGCGGACATCATGAAAGATGGGAAGTTTCTATTGGTGGCCAACCAGCTTCCTGCCGGCCGGGCGGACATGGAAACCATAGCTGCAGTGGTCAGCGTGATTGATCTGGCCAAGCGCAAGGTTGTCAAGGAACTCCACTTGCCGAACGGCAGCGGGTCATTAAAAGACATCCGCATTTCGCCGGACGGCAAATTCGCAGCCGTCACGCATATCGTGTCCAGTTTCAGCC
>JARLJJ010000104.1 GCA_031291275.1 Formivibrio sp. | reverse complement strand
GCCCTTGCGCCAGGTGTGATGGGCATCCCACAGCACCTCGCACTCCACATCATCGTCCAGAAACCGGAGGAGGTTCTCTTCGATCGCAAACGCGTCGTGGGTCTCGATGGCGATATCGACTTTCCAGCCGTTGTCGGCACGCAGTTTCTGCCACCAGCGCAGCGTGGACCGTGCAGATTCGATTTCGTCGACGCTGCCGCGGGTTCCACCGTCGAACACGCGCAACGTCGACGCGCCGCAGGCTTCCGCCCAAGGGACATACCTGAGAAATGCCTCACGGCTTTCAGCCGTATTGCCAATCAGCCGCAATGAGGTACCGAGGCTCACAATTCGGACGGACGTCGAGTGCATCAGATCCGCGAGTTTTTCCGGCACGGCATGGCGCGCAGCGAAGTAGCCAGGCAAATCCACCATTCCGCCCAGCGTCCGCAGCTCTACGCAGGGTATGTCATGGCGTTGCGCGATCGCCATGACCTCCTGCAATTCATTCTCCCCGCAGCCAAGCGACGAGAAGGCCCGCTTGAATTTAAAATCATCTGAACGTGCAAGATATGACAAATCCCTCTCCTCTCGATGTGCGGGCTCTCAATAAGCACAAGTAACAAGGATGATGTGCCGCGATGAAAACCTTATTGCAGGAAAGCTTCGGAAGGAAAAAATCCATGTACCAAACAATAAAATGTGATTGATCCTTGCTCCGAAGCTTTACAAAACTATGTCAATGTCGACACATTAAAACGTATGCTGGATTGCAGCCACAAAAGTGAACTGATTGCGCCCGGATGACGGCGTGCTATTTTGCCCGTCACCAACGCTCGCCACTGCATTTTCAATGACAGGTGCTGAAGGCACCCCAGAAGTCGGCGGCGCATACAAGGTTTGCCCGCTAGCCCGTTGATAGGCCTGGAGAAAATAAACTCTCGTGCGCACCGAGAGTGAATAGATTTCCCCGAATGTAATCTGCTTGTAGCTGGCGGAATCTGTCACGCCGTTGGACTCGCTGGCATGCGTATAAGCATACCCCGCGCCCAGCGTCAGAGCCGTGCTCGCTCTATAAGCGGTGAACACAGCTGCAGTATTGAATATCGCCTTGTCAGCAAACAATGAATATTGGCCTGGTGCGTAAGCCACATTGGATCCGCTCACGCCAACCATCAGCTTGCCGACCGTGTAGCGAGCTGAAGCACCAATGATCCGCACACTTTCTGCGGTGAGATATCCGCCGTTAATCGCGCTGGTGGCAAAATTGCCCAGCGTTGGACTTGTCACCAGATTTTTCCCGCCGTTATTCAATTTATTGAAGCCGATCGCGCCTTCAAATGGGCCGTTGCCGTACTGCAAGGCAGCACCGTAGACGCTATCCGATGCGATGTCTCCCGCGACACCGCCAAACGCATACATCGCACTGGCCTGAAGACCTTTTATGATGGGCGATTTATACATAACAGAGTTATTGATTCTAAGCCCCGTATCCTCGCCGTCGATATCGCCTGGATGCGCACCCGCCCAACCAGTGAGCGTGCTACCCCCTCCCAGCCCAGATAATGCGCCCACCGTAAAAAAGTAAGGCGTGTATTGGCGGCCTGCGGTGAGGGTACCGTAAGTATCATTCGTCACACCCACAAATGCCTGACGATTGAACATGTATCCGGTTGCACCTTGCGCACCCGTCAGGCTATTGAAGCCGCCTTCCAATGTAAAAATCGTGCGGGTTCCGCCGCCCAGATCTTCAGTTCCCGTAAATCCAAACCGGTCGCCATTTTTAACGCCTTGCACCAACGAGAGATTGGAGTGTCCGCCTTGATTGCTGACGTAGCCAATACCCGTATCAATCAATCCATACATGGTGACACTTGACTGAGCCATTGCACCCGACGAAATCATACCGGCAGCGCACAACCCAAGACTCCCAATAGCCTTTAGCTTCATAGCCTTCTTCCTTATTAGATTCTAAAAGATTCAACGACGGGTTACGTTTGAGTAAAACGTTTTCCTTTTTGCTCGAAATTGCGGCGGCGAATTACGATGCCGCCACAGCAGTCACTGAGGCCCAGGCTTGGCGCCTGGCGGGCTCACGGTTTCAGGATCAGGTACTCATCGCTGGCGGCGCGTTCGGGTGCAGGACCGCGGGCGCCGGCTTGACCAGTGTCCACAGCAACGTAGCGCCGATCAGGTCGCCGATGCCAAGTGCAACGAAGAACGGTGTGTACCCCACCCGGCTCACGAGCCAGCCCATCGTCATCGTGAAAGAGAAATTGCCAAGCCCTGCGACGAATGCCGCCAAGCCCGTGACCGTGCCGACCTCCCGGCGCGGAAACAGGTCCGCCGACATCGAGATCACTGTGATCGATAGCGTCTGGTGTGCGAAGCCACCGAGACACATCAGGAATATCGCCATCGCCGGGCTGCTCACCACCCCGACGCCAGCCATCCCAATCATCAGCACCGCAGCCATCGTGAACACGATTCGCTTGCCATTGACGATCGGCGTTCCAAAGCGGCGATTTAACCATGCCGATAACGGCCCCCCTACCATGCAACCAAGATCGGCGGCCACGAACGGCAACCACGCCGTCAGGGCGATCGCCTTCAGATCGAAGCCACGTGCCTGATACAGATAGAGCGGCATCCAGTAGCCCAGCGTGCCCCACACCGGGTCCGCGAAAAAGCGGGGCATGGCGATACCCCAGAAATTCCGGTCCTTCAGGATATCGAGCAGCGATGGCTTGGGCTCGTCGCTCGGGCGCAACGCCAACTCCTCCCCTCCCCCGATATACACCGACTCCTCCTTCGTCAACGCCGGGTGCCGGCTCGGATGCCGGTAGAGCACCATCCACAGCATCGACCAGGCAAGACCGAGACCGCCAACGATCAGGAACGCTGCCTGCCAGCTATAGTGGAGGATCGACCAGGCGATCAACGGCGGCGCAAGGATGGCGCCGGTCGACGTCCCGAGATTGAACACACCCGCCGCTGTGCCGCGCTCGTGCGACGGAAACCAGTAAGCTGCCGCACGCATGCCACCAGGGATGAACGATGCTTCTACAAGACCGAGCATGCCGCGCAGCACAAACAGTCCCACCCATCCGCTCGCGAAACCATGCGCCATGCAGATGAACGACCACGCGACACCGCAAATCAAAAAGCCCATCCGCAGCCCAACGCGATCCATCAGATAGCCTGTGAGCGGCGCGCCGATCGGGTACATGATCAGGAACGCGCCCGTAATCCACCCGTATTGCTGGGTGCCGATATGCAGCTGCGCCATTACTGTGGGCGCGGCAACGCTCAGCGAGCTGCGCGCGAGGTAGTTGGTGATCGTGCCCAACGTCAGCAGGCCGATCATCCACCAGCGCAAGCCCTTTACCTTGATTGTCATCATGTCTCTCTCCATTCTC
>JARLJJ010000103.1 GCA_031291275.1 Formivibrio sp. | reverse complement strand
GCGGCGGCGAAGGTCAGCAGGAAGAAGAATTTTACCAGCCCATAACCATGGTCAACGCTGATCACGGCGGCCGGCTGCAGAAAGGTCACCCCGTAGGAAATCCAGTAGCCTATAAAGAAATAGGCCAAGGTCGACACGGCGAAGTCACTCAAGATCTTCGACAGGGCATTGACCTGGTTTTTCTGGCGGACCGTACCGACCTCAAGGAAGGCAAAGCCGGCATGCATGGCCAGGACCATGACCGCACCGCACAGCAGGAACAACGTGTCGGAACCTTGAACCAGGGTTTGTACAGCGCTTTGCAGATTTTCCATTTAAGGGCAGACCTGAATCGAGAAAAAAGCACCAAACAAGATCGAACCCTGAACGCCCGCACCAATCTGGATCATCGTAATGACTGCCCCTCAAGGCTTTGATGATCCGCTTTAGCGCACTCCCTGCAGCAGGGTCGACCTTGATTGGGACTATTTTCATCGCAAGTGTTATCTGAAGTAAGGTTTGTGCCCCAGGGCCCGATCCAGTGCCCGGATACGGCGCAGCCACCTCGTGTTATGCACCAATCGAAAGCAAAAGCTGTGCCGGGCAAATACACTGAACCTTCGGTACACCCGCACACTCGAAACAACCAGAAGCCACCAATGGAGATAACCATGGCCCGCACCACGGCAAAGACTGCTCAAGACGTTCTGATGGCTGACTTTCAGACACTGGTCCGCGACACCGAAAAGCTCCTCGATCACACCAAGAACCTGGCGGGCGATCAGGCCGACGAGCTGCGTGCGCAGATCCAGGAAAGCCTGCTGCGCGCCCGCGAAACCCTCCAGCTCACCGAGGACTCGTTGCGTGAACGCGGGCGCGAGGCCGTCACCGCGACCGAGGAGTATGTGCAGAGCAACCCGTGGCAATCGATCGGCATCGCCGCCGGGATCGGTTTTGTGATTGGCCTGCTGGCAACAAGGCGCTGAGTATGTCTCTGGACTCCGAATCCACTTCATCGGGCACCGGGGCCTCTTCCCGGCGCCTGGGTGCGGCCTTTCTTGGGTTGCTGCACAGCCATGTCGAATTGCTCGGCATCGAACTGCAGGAACAGAAATCACGCACCATCACCCTGTTGCTGTTCGCAGGCCTGGCACTGGTATTCGCCTTGCTGGCGCTGGTTGCGCTGTCGGGGCTGGTCCTGATCCTGCTCTGGGACAGCTACCGCATGGCCGGCATCATCGGCCTGTGCCTGTTCTATATG
>JARLJJ010000009.1 GCA_031291275.1 Formivibrio sp. | reverse complement strand
TCAAGCAGCAGTGGCAAACAACGCTCCACACGCTGGAAAACGCGAATGTCGCCAATATGTTTGGCGAGACAGCGGGAATCAAGATCGCACTCAACAGCAACTCACCATCCACGTCCTCCACAGCGTGGAAGACGGCCACGGTTTCGATGAATAGCGGTGCCAACAGCTACCTGCAAGGGCAGTCGCTTGGCAGCTCCCGCATCTCGCAGCTTGCGATGGTCGAAACCTCGGATTCCATTTCCCCTGATTGCCTGACTGCCGTTGGGCAATACCGAACCAATAGGACAGAAAATGCCACGGCAAATTCCTCGCTGGTTTCGTCTCAGCTTGATGCCTCCGACGGTTCCAATAGCGAAGTTCAGCAGCTCAACCTATTGAACGCAGCCGAGGCCCAGAAGCTGAGCGAGATGCAGGCACAAGGAACCCTTCATGCCTGCCTTGCCGGACAGATGACTGTCGCCAACATGGAACGGCGCAATGCCGCTGTCGAAGACATCAACACAGCGACCTTCGTACAGCAGCAACGCTCAACAAACAATGCCAGCGCCGCCAGCGAAAGCAATACCTGGCAGACCTACCTTCCATGATCCAAACAACGCGGCGCAGGCAGCTACAGCCCGCGCCGCAATCCCTGCATTGAGGTGACGACCATGATTTCACCGGCGCTGCTGGCCCAGGCACTACCGAGCGCGAGTTCTGGCGTGGATTGGCTCTACCAGTTCACCAACAATCTGACCAATCTGACCACGCAGAATGGCGGCGCATTGACGCAGCTTGGACTGACCGAGTTGAGCTGCATCGCCCTGTTCACACTCATCAGCATGGTCATCAACTGGAATACCTCCAGCATGACACTTCGATTTCATATGCACCCGGTCCGCGCAGGCGATCTTACGCACTTTCTCTTGCGACTGATCGTCTGCTGCCTGCTCATCAATTACTGGGTAAATCCGCTGCCCGGTGCGAGCTTCGGCCTCAATCACTTCTTCAGCTATATCGCACAGGTGATGGTGGCCGCATTCGATCAGAGTTCGCTGGACAATCTGCTCCAGCTATTGAAGACCGCTGGAGACAACACGTCGATGCCCTCGTTGACTGCTCCAGTGCAGATTCTCTGCTACTTCGTAGTGCAGGGCCTGCTCGGACTGGCGTCGGCGATTCTTTTCCTGATCAACTGCT
>JARLJJ010000102.1 GCA_031291275.1 Formivibrio sp. | reverse complement strand
GGGCCAGCGCACATCCAGCAATGGCGAATTGGTTGCGCCTAGCCGGCTTGAGGAAATGGCTTGCCCAAAGCATTCCGATCAAGAACCAGATAATGGATATGTAAAGTGGCGATGGCTCGACGAAACTATGCGAGACACCTGATGCATGCGCAACTAACCAAACTCCTGCGCAGAGGGCCGAAAGCCAGGCCCATCCAATTCGCGCAGATAGTATCATCAGGAATGGAAATACGAAGTAGAACTGCATTTCCAGGCTGATGCTCCAATCTGGAATCACAAGCGAACTGCAGTATCTTGGGAGCAAACCATAAATATAGCTTGCATGCACAAACAAATTCAACCAGTTCAAAGTGGGCATCCCACCAAAACGAAGTACTGTTCCGTGCAGTTGGTCCAACCTTGAGCGCCAAAACACATAACGCGGCATCAGAAGAAATGTCGGAATCAGAACCAAGAAATAGAGCGGAGTGATCCTGAAATACCTTCTCGTCCAGAACGCAGTCCAAGTTGTCCATGCCCCCCAAGGTTCCTTCGGCTCGCGAAGTATGTAGTGATAGGTCATCAGGAACCCTGACAGGATCATGAAACCCTGAACTGCGTCCCCTGGGCTGCTAAGGACCGGAATGTAGAACCCTGTCAAAATGCAGCTATGACCCAGCAAAACCCAAAGTGCCATCAGGCCGCGAAGGCCATCCAGCATGCCAAGCTTGTGATTTTCGCTTGCTAATTGTGGAATCGGCATAGGTCGCAGTCTTTTCCTTCAAGCGTTGGGGTCTGGTGGTTGAAAAGCGATCTGCTCAAGCTAATCATTGGACGACTGCAAGCCATCGAGAGCGTCTAGAGGCGGCAGTAACTTCAAAGTCTCGGTTTATTTCCGGGGCGAATGTCCGACGCGCCTTCACAGTTCGATGACCTTTTGGAGGATGGCTTCTTCGCCGGGATCGATCTGGATGAATATGTAAGAAAAGTTATGAAATATCGCAATCTACTCTCGTTTACGATAGCTTATCTCGCCCTGTGAAGCAACTCTGCGGAACCACACAACCCAACGGAGCCATTAGCGAAATCAATGGCTCACCCACAAACCTGTGTCTCGATCAACACTTCACACCTGCCGCTCTTGGGCTCTTGCGGCGGTTTGGCCGAGCGCATACGATCAAGCGACCGAAGCTGGGC
>JARLJJ010000101.1 GCA_031291275.1 Formivibrio sp. | reverse complement strand
GTCCCTGGTGTTCGCCTGAATCCAAGTCAATGTATCTAACTGGATGCGCCCAGGTGTCTCTGTCGTCGTCATCTCGCGGCTGTCGCCACCTTTACGCTCCTTGATATAACGGCGCGGAGCAATGTATTTGTAGTTGCCGCGCCTGCCGAGAAAAAGCGCATTCTCGCTGCAGTCGAGTACGTTGGCGCGCTCCACGACATACGGCAGGTCGAAATTAATGAGGTTGTGGCCGACCAAAAAGTCGGGGTCATATGTGGCAACAAGGTCGCCAAAAGCCTCGAGGAGGCGCTTCTCAGCATCTTCGCCCGTAAAGTGTAGATGCAAGTCGCCGTTCTCTGGTTTGATGCTGTCGATGGCGTCCGAGCTGCCATATTGGAAAATGACGCGCCGGCGCTGTCCGGTAGGATTACCCTCTATGTAGTCGGCGCAGATGCAGGCTATAAGAATGACCTCGTTCGCATCGGGTTTCGGAATACCGATAGTCTTGGCGCACTCGATATCAAAGGCAAAGACGCGCTGCGGCGCAATAAAGTCGTCCTTGAAAGGCCTGATGTTGTCGATGTTCACGTCAATCTCAATGTCACAGCGAGACGGTTCGCAACGTCTAGCCTCGGGGTCTGTAGAAGACCAGTTGGTGATGTTGATCCATTCGTAACCTGAAATAAAGCGGTCTGCCTGGAAGGTCTCGACGATTGGCAGGCACGAAAAGGGTTTGACGTTGATTTCCCCAATCGCTCCGGAAAAAACAGGGTTGTCGAGTAGGTACTCTGCCACCAGTTTGGCGTGGTACGGTACTGAGAACTTGAGCTCTATAAAGTCTGACGGTTTGTCCACATATGGGTGCATAGGAAACCCGGTTTTGATCGTGTGGGCCAGTATGCGTTTCTGTCTTATATCCTTGTTCCGCGCAGCAAGCATTGTCTCCAGTAAATCCACGAGCTGCTCAACAAGGGTTTCATTTGGGTCGACGGATGTCAGAATGTGCAACGTTGGGTAGTAGCCGTATGCATTGCAACAAACAGAACGGCCG
>JARLJJ010000100.1 GCA_031291275.1 Formivibrio sp. | reverse complement strand
GGCCATCGGAGAATCTATCGACGGCCACAATCAGAATCCAAAGCCTTTCATCTGGACCGCAAAAGCAAACGACATCCTACAAAAGGTCACTCGCGCTCAGACAGTCCTCAATAAATGAACATCTGTTTGGCGGATTACACTGGGAGACGTTCTGGATGCCATTGCTGAAAGCCCTAAAGTTCTGTTTCGCTTCAGAGAGCGCGCAATAGCCTTGCGCGGCCAGTTATCCTGGAGTGGCGAAAAGAGGAAATATATGTCGTTGCTAAATAAACTCGCGGGAACCCGTGAACACTTAGCCAATCCTGCAACGGTAAAGGAAAAGGTGCTGAATAGTGTGGAAGGCGTCACACGGTGGGTAGAAAAGCACGGTTTCCGTGCTTACGATCCTGGTGACGGAGACCTTTCCTTCCTTCGCTACTTGACGCTAAATTCCCATTTCCCGAAGCGGCTGTTAACGGCGTCTGTGCTGCGGGCTCCTTTTCACATTAGGCCCTGGATCGGTATCAGACCGCATACATCTACAAAGGGCATGGGATACATGGGATGGGGTTATGTCAAGATGTATTCTCGAACGAGGAGCGAAGGTTATCGTCGCCAGGCAGACTACTGTTTTGATTGGTTGATGAACAATCGTTCGCCGGGGTGGGAGCAGTTTTGCTGGGGCAATAACTTCTCGTTTTCAACCCGGGCAGGGACGATACCCAAATACACTCCAACAATTGTATGGAGCAGCCTCATCGCTTTGGCCTTCCTAGAAGCTTGTGAGGTGTTGGAAGATCAGGAGTATTTTAAGGTGGCGGCCAGCACTGCAGATTGGGTGATGCGCCTCCCGCGAGAGCGGACGAGTCGAGGCGATTGTCTCAGTTACGTCCCCTTTGGACAGAGTTCGATCCACAACTCCAACATGTTGGGGGCAGCATTGCTCGCGCGGGTTGCGTTGCGAACCAACGACGATGGGGTGCTTGAGGTGGCCAGGAACGCTATGGCCTACAGTTGTGCCCGGCAGAATTCGGATGGATCGTGGTATTACGGAGAAGCCATAAGATACCATTGGATCGACAATTTTCATACCGGCTACAATCTGGACTGCCTGAAGAAGTATATCGACAGCTCCGGAGACCGGGAGTTTGAGCCAAACTTGAAACTGGGGCTTCAATACTTCAAAGAGAATTTCTTCGAGGAAGATGGGCGTCCAAAGTACTACCACGACAAGGCTATGCCAACAGATATTCAATGTGCTGCGCAGTCTATTGACACATTGGCATTCTTCTCGGAGATTGATCCGGAGTGCCTGGAATTATCTGCAAAAGTTGCATGGTGGACGATTAATAACATGCAATCACCGGATGGGCATTTTTACTACCGAGATATAGGGTGGAAAAAAGTCCGGACACCGATGTTTCACTGGGGACAAGCCACCATGTTCAAGGCTTTGGCGCATTTGCTGATAAAGGTGGATGCGAATGTCTCTGGGTTGTCACGAAGTGTCTCCTATGAGACCGTTCGAGCAGGAATATAGAGACGAAGGCACGGAGCGGACGCAAGGAATGCAGTAGCGTTGGCTTTCCGATGAAGAAAGAGTCCGCGCGATGTTGACTGAGGAACAAAGTTGATGAAGCGGGTGAAACTGCACCAGTGGGCAAGAAACCAGCCCTTGCGTCCAATGGGAAATGCAGTTAGCGCACGGATGTGGGGAGCGATCATGCTTAGAGAGAGACGTGCCGTCTTCGCAATTCGACGAAAGGGCCTGCCGACATCATGATCTTCCGAAATACAAAGCTAGCGGGTGTCGTGCAGATCGAGATGGAACTGCACCGAGACGAGCGTGGATTGTTTGCACGCTCTAGGTGTGAGAGGGAGTTTCGGGACAACGGATTGGACGCTAAAGTGGTGCAGTGCAACACTTCCTTCAATGAACGAGGAGGGACGCTTGAGCCGGTCGCGCAAACTCAGACAAGGGGTTAAGTGGAGGTTCTGTTCGCCCGCGGCCTAAAATGGCTGGGATGAGGAGAGCAGATGAGCTGACGTCCGCGTCGGAACCACACAGCGGCCTTCAAGGCGAAGGTGGCCTTGGCAGCCATCAAGGGAGAAAAACACTTTCGAAATTGGCGCAGTTGTTTGATGTGCACGCCAATCAGATTACGCAGTGGAAGATCCAGCTTCTGGAAGGCGCAGTTGGGGTCTTTGGAAGCGAGGTGAGGCCGAGTTCGCGACAGCTACTGTGGACCTCAAGACCCTCCACGCCAAGATCGGCGAGCTGACACTGGAGAACGATTTTTTAGGAGGCGCGCTCACCAAGGTGGGACTGTTGAGCGCAAAGCGATGATCGACCCTGAGCACGACCTTCCCATCAAGCATCAGTCAGAGGTGCTGGGTATCAGCAGGAGCACGGCCTAATATGAACCGCGCCAGATCTCTGACGAAGACCTGTGGTTGATGCAACGGATCGACGAACTCCATTTGAATTATCCTTTTTGCCAAAGCCGAATGATACGCGGTCTACGGTGGCAGCAGGGCTTGGAGGTTGGCCGCAGGCAAATCAAGGCGATGAAACGGATGGGAATCGAGGCCATCTACCGCCGCCCCAACACCTCGAAACCCGTACCAGGACACATGATCTATCCGTATTTGCTGCGCAATCTGTCTGTGGTGCGGCCCAACGAGGTCTGGGCCATGGGCATCAGTGTGCAGCAGGAAGCGGCGTAGGAGATGAGGGAAGGCCCCTAGCGATCGGCTTTCAGGAGCAGGTTGCAAACCACCGTAAGCGGCGCTGGTCAAAAGCCTGGGTCGTGAGCGTTACGGAAAAGGTACCCATCGAGGTATCAGGTGTGGATCAACGGAGATGAACAACTGTGAACTGCCGTTCAAGTGTCGAAACTGCTCAGATGACATCGAGACCGGGGAGTGATGTTGCTCCGGGAATAGTCTAGTCGGGACCTGCTTACGAATCAGAGGGTGTCCGGCATAGAGGCAGCGTGACCGTGATCCTGGCTCTAGTGTTGAACTGCGGGAATCGTAGGTGGCAATGCCAAGCGAAAGGTACAAGCCAACAAGGCGAGGCCGAAATTAGCAATGTGCTACCAAGGGGCGGAGCAGTTCGTAGTAGCGATGAAGCCGCTGTAACGGCGGTGGAGCGAAGGGGCTGCGTTACCTAGGTCAGCCGGGAGGCCATGCCGCGAGCGCATATCGGATGCTTCGATTATGCGCCGGAAATAGGATGGTGCTCTTCACTGAGGTGTCTCATTGGCACCTGAATCAACATTCGTCTCATACGGGTCAAAAAGGGGCCCGAGTTGTAGGTTACAACCTTATATCGTTATTCGCTCGGTGTTCTTTTCAGGACAATAGCGCTGGCTCTGCCGGGGACAATTCTGCATTCCGGCACTTTTCGTTGAACCCCTAACCCCAAATACTGGAGAGAGTGGAAACATGAATAAGACCTTGACCATGCCTCAGCAGGCCGCAGATAGCTCGAGCAACGCTACAATCAAAGAGACAATCAACAGCATGATTAACGAGCTGATCGTGTCGTTGCCAAACCCCGTCCAACTTACGAGTGAAGGTCGGCGCGGAATCATTGCGAGATACACCGCGGTGCTGGAAGGGAACTTCATTTACTGGATGACCGCCGCGTATATCTCAGTCCAGTCGGAGGAGGCGC
>JARLJJ010000099.1 GCA_031291275.1 Formivibrio sp. | reverse complement strand
GGCAGCCAGTCGCTCGACAATCACATCCAGTCCGTAGTCGCCCAATCCCAAGTACCCCTTCTCGCCTTGCAGATACTCATCGGCGCGCTTCAACAGCGCCCGCACGGTGATCGGCTCGTTCGACAAGCCCTGGATACAGGCGCGGAAGGGGTTGTAGGTCTCGTTGATGTACAAGTTGGCAAATTCTGGGTTTTTCACGGCGCTGTCCGGCATGGTGTCTCCATTTGTTGGGTGCAGCAGGGGCAAACATGCCCGCACCGCTGCGTTCAAACACATTGTAGTACAAAAATTAAAAGATGAGGTACACAATAAAATACTTGTGGTAAAGTAACAATTAACTGCTCTACAATTTAAAAACAGCCAGACTACGGCGCAATCTTCCTTTGCGTCGGGATCTGGCCCGATAGGAGGAGAGGCTCGTGAAATTTTTGATTCCGCGCTTGGATGCACTCATTGAGTATCTGATGGCCCTTGCGCTGATAATTTTGTTGGTTGCTGTTTTTAGTAACGCGGTGCTGCGCTATGCGCTCGACACCGGTATCCCGGCCGCCGAAGAGGTTGCGCGGCTAATGTTCATCTGGATCACCTTCCTGGGCGCCATCCTGGCCTTGCGACGCCATGCCTTGCTGGGTATTGAACTGGTGCAGGCGATGCTCCCACGCAAGATACGGCGCATCTGCGCAATCATCAGCAATGTGCTGATCCTCTACGCCTTGGGTCTGTTCTTCTACGGCAGCTGGGAGCAGACCCTAATCGGCCTGCACACCTACTCGACAGTGCTGCGTTTCCCGACCGCCCTGATGTCTTCCTCTGGCCTTGTGTGCGCTGGCTCGATGATCCTGATCGTCCTGGCAAACCTGTGGCGTATCGTGACTAACCATCCAGACGCACACCTTCCAGGCGATAGCGCGCATGCAGTCGTGGCGCAGGCCGACAATTTCGAACTCGGGGGTGAAAAATGATACTGGCAATTTTTCTTGGATCTCTGATCCTGTTGATGCTACTTGGCATGCCGATTGCGTTCGCGCTGATGCTCACAGGCATCGCGTTGATGGTGCATCTGGATTTCTTCGATGCCCAGCTGATCGCGCAGAACATGCTCTCCGGCGCCGACGTCTATCCTCTCATGGCGGTTCCCTGCTTTATTCTTGCTGGCGAGCTGATGAATGCCGGAGGTATCTCCCGCCGAATCATCGGCCTGGCCAGTTCCATGGTCGGACACATCCAAGGTGGTCTAGGTTATGTCGCCATCGCGGCCACGCTGCTGTTGGGATGCTTCTCCGGTTCAGCGCTGGCGGATACTGCAGCGGTTGCCACGCTGCTGATCCCGATGATGCGCGATAACGGCTATCCAGTCGCGCGTTCGGCTGGCCTGATTGCCGCCGGTGGGGTGATCGCGCCGATCGTCCCGCCCTCGATGCCTTTCATTATATTTGGAGTAACCACTGGCACTTCGATCAGCGGCCTATTCATGGCGGGTATCGTACCTGCACTGCTACGCGCAGCAGGCCTGGTGTTCGTGTGGTTCATGATTTCCCGCAACATGGAAGTGACATTGCAGCCCAAGAGCACCTGGAAACAGCGCGGCATCGCCCTTGTGGATGCACTGTGGGCGCTGATGCTGCCTGTGATCATTGTCGGTGGCATGCGCACTGGATTGTTCACGCCAACTGAAGCCGCTGCCGTGGCCGCTGTCT
>JARLJJ010000098.1 GCA_031291275.1 Formivibrio sp. | reverse complement strand
GCTGGCATGCAAGCCGAAGCTTCGTAAACAGAACCCAGCTGATCGTGATTACCGCAAAGTCAATGAGCGCATGCGCAGTCAGATCCGCAGGATGTACGTGTCGGCATCGAGCGAAGTTGATCCTCCTGCCTAGTACTACTGCCAGACAAGATTCGTGAAACCATTGTCAGTGTGTTCTTTCTGTTTCAATAGACGAGTGAATACCTCATTAAAGTTCTTCACTGTCGCCGTGACTCTGGAATTCTTGATCTCTGCGTGTATTGCCTCGATGTGTCGAATCTCGCTCATTTTATCGCGTATCCATGCATGGCATGGTATTATTGGCAACCCCTTCGGTTCGTAACCGATTTTCATGGTCTCTAAGATGGCCACTAGATGAGTGACCTCGACGTGGCGCGTGTGGAGCTCCTGATCACTGTGCACGAGGCACCAAAGCCGCTCGACATTAGCCAATATCGTATCGAACATGCTGCGATTGTTGCGGACGACTGCTTCACCAAAGACTGTGTTGAGTGTGTTATTGAAGATCGCGCGTCTTGGTTCTATCTCACTGCGCCGGGTGTTGCGCTTTTTCTTCGGGGCCGTCACTGATTCGCTTGCGAGTTCGAGGCTGTCGTCGAGTGTCACTGGCTGCAACTCCACTGTGAATTGCCGCTTTTGGGATCGCTCTGTCTGAAGACACTCCGCTGGGGCCGCTTGCTCCTCGATGCGTTTCGATCCGGTGTAAGCCTGTCGCAAGCTGGTCGATTTCTGAGTACTGCTGCTATCTTTGAAGACCTTGATGTGAGTCTTGAGTCGTCTGCTGGTGTCATTCTCCGCATCTGCCTGGTGATCTTCGTAGTCATAATCGGCCTCTTCGTGCGCCATGACGGCATCGTCGGCCCCGCCTATCTGATCATGATCGGCCCCCTGTGCCAGACCGAATGTGAACTGAAAGTCCAGTTCGAATATATTGCCCGAAAGTTCGCACACCTGGTGTTGCTTTGTGGTCACCTTCCGGTCGCACATAAGATCGGTACAGTAGTGCCAGGATCCGCTCGCGACGCAGATGCGCGTATGACAGTAGTCAAAGAAGGCACACCTATCAGTGCACCGGTGATGGACGGCTTCCCATTGAAAGAAAGGCGACCTCGCAAAATGACTTGAGAATTGTATGTACGCCAAGCGCAGCTCCTTCAGCATCTCCCGCTGGTCTTCGCTGGCGTTCGCTTGCATCTCGTTGTGGTGAAGACGATGTGTTGCGAGAGATTGGCTGCCACCGATACCCAGTCCTCGAAGAGTAAAGAGAACCGCACCGGCGGCTGTGGTGCTGTTAACTTCTTGCTGCTACGGCGACGCTTCTTCGGTGGATGGGCAACCGATGGAATCTGCAATTTTCCCATTGCGAGAAGAAGCGAGCACGAGTATGACTACATAGTTGTTGTATGGTATTTTGGCGTGCGCGTGAGGTGGATCTGGTCACTACATAGTGGCAATCTCTTGATGTAACATCGATTGATAGTGCGCATATATCATGAAGCCGAGCATCTTCATCAAAGGCAGCATACCATTCTTAGCTGGGTCGATGTCTATGGTTTGGTTTGCAAGTAGGGCGTAGCCGGGTGTCCATTGAGGACTTGAGCTTAGTTTATCAATAACGCTGGCAGTTTGATCAGGATACCCAGGGATCGCATGTCGGGTGTTGCATAGCCGCTTCCATTCATTGTTTGTCTTTTCAGCTATACTGAGGACCTCCTTCCGCAGCTCCATCAGATAGGATGCCGGTGTTTTGTGATCGGAGAATGCGTATTGTAGATCAACTGACTGCCATTTCGAGTTGCTGAAGCATGCTTCTATGATGCTCTCGTTCATGCTGCTTTTCTTGCGGTTAATATCCGCGGCCAGCAACTGGTCTATCTTGTCCCTTTCTTTCAGCAGTGGATCAAGCTTGAAACGCTCCCGGTCGAGTGGCTTGAGAAGAATATCATCATCCTTGAATTCTTCATTGGATACTTCCTCTTTCCATCTGTTGTGTAGCTTATGCAATTCTTCCAATCCGCGCATTGCATCTGTACCCGGGATGGCAGGGCTGAGTGGGGAGATCGCCTGAGAGATGAGACGGTGCACGTGCATGGCGCGGTCAATTGTAACAATGCTTGAGACTTCGCGTGTCCACGTGTCGACCAATGTCCTTGCATGGACACTTTTTAACTTCTTGATCATCGCACTCCATAGCTTCGGATCCTCGGGAGGCGCTTCTGGAATTTGAATCAGTTCTATTTTTTCCTTGATATGCTCAAATTTTGGCATATTGTGGACCTTGACCTTTGTAGTAAAAACCGCGACTCTCGCTTTCCAATGTTCGAGCGCAAGCTCCTTGATTCGAGTTTTCATTTCGCGTTCGTACTTTGGTGCAGTCTGAATGCGATGGATCTCTTCATCTGCGGGTTCAATCAGTTTGACGAAAGCGGCACGCAGTTTCTCCAAGATCCCCTCTGTGCGGCCGGGCAACCTGGACTCTGGCAAT
>JARLJJ010000677.1 GCA_031291275.1 Formivibrio sp. | reverse complement strand
GTGACTATGACACCACGCTCGAGCAACAACTCCTCGACGTCGCGCAGGCTCAGGCTGAACCGAAAATACCAGCGAACCGCGCAACTGATGACGACGGCGGGGAAGCGGTGGCCGTGATAGAGCGATTTTGTCTTCTTCATTATTTGCATTCTACCGCCGCCTACCCATTAACCTGACAGTGCCCGGCCATCAGATCTTCCAGCCGGGTCTCGAGCTGCTCGATCTGGCGATCCAGCTACTCCGACTTGCGGCCAAACTGCATGCGCCGCAGTCGGGCAATCTGAAGTTTGAGCTGCTCGATCTCGAGGCTCCGGATGCTCAGCGCCTGCTCAAGCGTCGAGGCCCGATCGCGCAATTGCTGCACCACGCCATCACGTGCGGCAAGTTCCGCGTCGCGTGCCGCCAGCAAGGCCTTCAAGGCCTCGACGTCGTCGGGCGGTGATTCCGGAGTGCGTGGCATGCGCGCAGTTTACGCACATGCCAATGCGTTTACAACACCGACATTAGCGGCCAGGTGCGCTCCGGCTGTTTCCAGTTGATGCCCTCGAGCAGCATCGATAACTGGGCCTGCGTCAGATGAATCTTGCCGCTATCAGCCTTTGGCCAGACGAAGCGGCCGCGTTCGAGCCGCTTGGACAGCAGGCACAGGCCGTCGCCTGTGGACCATAAAATCTTGATGACGTTACCGCGCTTGCCCCGGAACACGAAGACGTTCCCGGAGAACGGACTCTCCTGGAGAACAGCTTCGACCTTCGCTGCCAGACCCTGGAACGTTGCGCATGTCAGTCACACCCGCAGCGATCCAGATTCGAGTACCTGCAGGAGGGCCTATCATCGCGCGTCGGCCGGCGTACGGAAGAGTTCGCGTACCAGCAGGCGCAACACGGACGGCGAGACCTCGCCACTGATCCGCAGGCGTGCGTGGTCAAACTCGACCTCACAGACCTCACCGTCAGTCGTCGCGGTCGATGCCAGTGGTACAGAAAGCGGCTTCGCGACATCGTCGATAACCGTCACGGGCAACAACGGTGTTTGCGTTTCCTGCTGCGATACAGGCGCCGCGTTTGCTTGCACCGTCGGCAAACCATAGGCACCCTGGAGATATTGACGGCGCCACTTGAACAGCAGATTGGCGTTGATGTCTTTCTGGCGGGCGATCAACGCAACCGACGCGCCGGGTTCGAAGGACTGCTCTGGCAGTTGTCGCTTGAACTCCATTGGGAAGTTCGGCCGCTTGTACGGCCCGCTGTTGTCACGCCCACTCAATACGTCGTCCACTTTGGTGCCCGCAATGTGATTTGGTGGGCACCAAAATAGCCGGGCTGGTCAGTTACGAATAGACGGCCCCGATGCATCGCTTACCGATGACCAACGGCTACGACTGCTATCAGAATGCCCTGGCCGAACGGGTCAACGGCATCCTCAAGGGCGAATTCCTGTTGCAGCGTCCCGCCAACCTCGAACAGGCCGCAAAGATGGTCGAACAGTCCGTGCGCATCTACAACCAGGAGCGACCGCATGCCGCTCTGAAATACAAAACGCCCGATGCGGTGCATCGGGCGCTCAATGGCTGACTACTGTCAACTATTCCAGGACTTGACAGCTATCTCACATGACCGGCATGACAACCTGAAAACGCCATCCAAACAAAGCCTGCCGGAGGCGTTCGCTATCGCAACTCGTCGCCGCTGCGCTCCATGCGTCGCCCTTACATCAGCTCGCGCGGCTAAAGGCCCTAGTGCCGACCGAACGAGAGCTGGGATGGTGCAAAACGCCGTCTTTTAGCTACCAGCAAATGTGCAGAGCCCGGGCGTTGACGCCGATCAAGATCTGGATTTGGCTTGTTTTATAAAAAATATCATTGTGCAAAGCATGAATCATGCCCTACATCGATTTGCACCTCAGCTGTTTTCCGCAGCTCTGCAGATAATCAACATGAAGCCAAAAACCGATTCTCTGCTTGCGTCTGTGTCGCGCGACTCGTAAGTCATCCAGCGCTCGGCGCAGCAGCTTCGCGTCACACCTCAGGCTTCCCTCCTATTAGCGCCCATCCATCTGCTTCAGATCCTGATCACTCATGAGTTTCACCGAACGGCCCGTTCACGCGCTCGGTGTCTCGTGTTAGCTCTGAACTGCGGTTATACACGGGTTTTCTTGAAAAACAGCCGGTCAACTAGCGTTAAATTTTAATTTTCTTGCTCGCTTGCCGACTTCTTAAGGTCCCGCTCATTGTTTAGCATTTTCGCAAAATTTTCAAGTTGTTTTATCGCGGAATCAGTTATACGTTCTGGATTTATTGCCATCGCCTTTGCTTGCGCTATAAATTTTTTTCGATATTCTAGAGGTAAGTATTTATAAGTGGTGAGGACGCCCTTGAAGCCAATTGATGCCACAAATGACATTAAATGATTATAATCCCGTTTTTGGTATTCAGTGGTAGCAGTTGAATGGATTTCCCAGAGTTTGGTCAATAAATCGTGTATAGATGAACTAATATCTTCAATTTCTTGTGGTACAGTTTTGGATTCGGAATAATTTTTGTTTTGGATAACTGCGGAAGGCAGGCCAAAAAACCTTTTTGCGTTTGCGGCACTCCGTTCGGCAAGTGGTTTTTCTATTTCGCTTAATTTATCTTTGATTAATTGGTTATGCTCCCTACTCGAGGTGACTCCAATTTCAGTTGATGACTCTGTAGCAGTGTTAGACACCGGAAGCCCTTCACACACAGGAAAACCGTCCATTTCCAAAAGGGTTTGCATCTGATTTTCGAACTCTGGAGTGCCCGGACCCGGGCCTTTGCGAGAGGCTTGGTCTGATTTTGGCATTGGCACCTCTGGTACCCGCACGTTTTTTTTGATTTTTTTATCTAAAAGATCTTTGAGATGCGTTAGGCGTGATTTCGAGATGGTGGGGCTGGATGGTACGGTTCTCTGTATAGTTTCGTCGGTTAGGACGTTCAGTTGAGGCGAGCGGAATTTCGCTGGTTCCTCAAGAATTTCACATACCATTTTATAGTTCGCTGTACTTGTCTTTGCGGTCGGCAAGCCTGATAAATCAATTTTGGGTCCAACGGGCTTCATTTTTTGTTCTCACTAAATAGTTAACTGATCGCCAGCATAATTTAGATTCGTGACGAATGATTAGAGCTTGTTACGGCTGGTGACCGCAACAATTGCACACTTTTTAAGATAGCAAAAATTTTTTCCGCATTGACGCAGAACGAGAACTTTTTAGCGTAAAGCCGAAATATATATTTTTATCGATTAAATATGACAAATAGCCGCGGACCGCCCTAATATGTGACGACGACCCGTGGGCACTCGTTGATCCGTTGCTGCCACCGCATAAGTCCCGGCGCTCGCGGCATCGCCGGGCGCGGTATTGTCAACTTGCGGTCTGCTCGGCGTGGATGTGGCGATAATGTCGGCCATGAAACCAGCCACCCAGCAGAGCACACCTGTCACCGACAATCCGATGTCCTATGCGGGCTATCGCTTCCCGCCCGATGTGATCAGCT
>JARLJJ010000676.1 GCA_031291275.1 Formivibrio sp. | reverse complement strand
TCAAGCACACGCTCGCGCAAGTCCAAAGAACATGGTTTCGGCATCGATCGCCCTCCAAAAATCGAATCGATACCGCCAGACTCGCTCATCCAAAGACCCTCGGGAATCCCCCGATTCAACTCAGCCGAGATATGCTCTAGGTCTTCACTGGCAGCGGCGCGGGATGCCGTGGAACTTGAATCACAGAACCTGCATTGCCACCGGTCGCCGCCGGACGGCAAATGCGAGGATTCTGTAGGCAAGGCATCTACCACACCAAAACCGGGCAATGTGTCATAGGATTGGCGTCTTTTAAGGGTTCCTCGCACCGCCTGGTCACCCCCTGCCGTCGCCGCGGTTTAGATATCCTCGATAATGCGGATCTGCGTGATTCAGTTAATGATTGACATTTCAACTTTATCATGGGAACGCGAACAAACCAAACAGGTCCCCGAAAACGAGCTGCGTCCATGGTTACCGTTCTAGAGCCGAATCTTGATCGTGTTGCCACACCCGAGAGCTCGGATCGCAGCTTTGGTTTTGTCTTCGCGGGGGCGTTTACTGTCATCGCTTGTTTGCCACTTCTGCATTGGCACTCGCCACGTTGGTGGGCGCTGGGCGTTGCTGCAGCTTTTGCCGCAGCAGCGATCTTTCGACCGCGAATCCTGCATCGTCTCAATCGGGCTTGGCTCGCATTTGGGAGGCTGATGCACAGGGTGGCAAGTCCACTCGTTATGGGACTAGTTTTCTTTCTTTGTGTAACCCCGACAGCTTGGATCATGCGCTGGCGAGGTAAGGATTTGCTGTCGCTCGAGAGACGGCCTGACCTCAAGAGCTATTGGATTGATCGGGAGTCATCACTGCCAAATGCGCAATCGATGAAAAATCAATATTGAACGCAGATTAAGATCGGCGTTGTCGCTTGACAGGGGGCAATTCCATGTCGATCATCGCGGAGCTTTGGGAATTCCTGCGGGTCAGAAAAAAGGTTTGGCTCGCCCCAATAGTGATCATGTTGTTGATTCTGGGTGGACTTATCATCCTCGTGCAGGGGTCTGCAGTAGCCCCATTCATCTACACGCTGTTTTAACATATGCGGATCCTCGGCGTTTCGGCCTTCTATCACGATAGTGCTGCGGCACTACTTGTAGACGGCCGCATCATTGCGGCCGCACAGGAAGAGCGATTCACGCGCAAAAAGCAGGACGCTTGTTTTCCATCGTTAGCGATCGAGTATTGCCTGCACGAGGTCGGCATAACACTCGATGAGGTTGACTACGTCGTGTTCTACGAAAAGCCGTTCGTCAAGTTCGAGCGGCTGCTCGAAACCTACGTAGCGTTTGCTCCGCACGGCTTTCAGTCGTTTGCCATGGCGATGCCGATCTGGATCCGTGAGAAGCTGTTCCAGAAAGACATTATCGGCCGCGAACTGCAGAAACTAGCCTCTGGTTTTGATTGGAAGAGTAGACTCCTTTTCACTGAGCACCATGTCAGCCACGCTGCCAGCGCGTTTTATGCGTCACCGTTTCAGGAGGCCGCGGTGCTTACAATGGACGGCGTGGGGGAATGGTGTACCGGCTCGGCCGCAGTCGGCCGAGGCAGGGAGTTGACTCTGCTTAGAGAGCTGCACTTCCCGCATTCGCTCGGACTGCTCTATTCCGCCTTTACCTATTACACGGGCTTCAAGGTGAATTCTGGTGAATACAAGCTGATGGGACTTGCGCCATACGGCCAGCCAAAATACGCGTCCATCATCCTCGACCACCTGATCGACCTGAAGGACGACGGATCTTTCCGACTCGATCTTTCCTATTTTGATTATTGCACTGGTCTTACGATGACTAATCAGAAATTTGCTGACTTTTTCGGCGCACCGGTGCGCAACCCGAATAAGGACGTGCTGAGCCCGTTTCACATGGACATCGCTGCCTCAATTCAACACGTAACCGAGGAGGTGATGCTGCGAATGTCTCGCGCACTCGCACGGGAGCACGACCTTAAGAACCTCTGTCTTGCGGGGGGCGTCGCGCTCAATTGCGTCGCAAACGGAAGGATACTTCGCGACGGCGCCTTCAGGCAAATCTGGATTCAGCCTGCCGCCGGTGACGCGGGGGGCGCAGTCGGCGCGGCTCTAGCAGTATGGCACCAGTTCCTTGGTAAAGACCGCAAGCTCAACGGAGGTTGCGATTTGATGGAGGGAACTTTCTTGGGCCCGGCTTTCACACAACAGGACGTGGAAAACCGTTTGTCCAAGGCCGGCGCGCGTTTCACAGTGGTCTCTGATGAGAACGTGATCGAGAAGACCGCTACCTCACTTGCGGCGGGTGAAGCCGTCGGCTGGATGCAAGGCCGCATGGAATTCGGACCGCGCGCTCTCGGTGCTAGATCGATACTCGGCGACCCGCGCTCGCCTACCATGCAGAAAACGCTCAATCTGCGCGTTAAGTACCGCGAGAGCTTTCGTCCATTTGCACCCGCCGTGCTGCGTGAGGACGTTTCTGACTGGTTTGAGCTCGATTGCGATTCGCCCTACATGCTGCTGGTCGCCGATGTGAAGCGAAAGCTGTGGCGACGCATGACCAACGAGGAAGAGGCATTGTTCGGCATCGATAAGCTTAATGTTGTGCGATCGGAAATTCCCGCCGTCACCCACGTCGATTATTCAGCACGCATCCAGACGGTCCATGCCGACACTAATCCACGCTTCCACGCACTGATCGAGCGTTTCAAGGCCAAGACCGGCTGCCCGATCCTGGTGAACACGAGCTTCAACGTCCGAGGCGAACCGATCGTGTGCACGCCAGAGGATGCCTTCCGGTGCTTCATGGGTAATGAGATTGAGTTGCTCGTCGTCGGCAATTGCATGCTGCAAAAGAGCGCACAGAACCCGGCTCTCAAGCATGACTACAATAACCAATTCGAGCCCGATTAACGTCTCCTCCGCGCTTCTTCGAACCGCGCGGTCGAGGTCGTTCTTGTTGTCCCTATGGACTCCCTTCCATTTCAGTTTGATGCGCCGCCAGCTCTACTCAATTGTGTGAAAGCCATACGTTATCGTGCCCGCCACCGCCGCGATCGCCCGTGCACAGTAATGTGGTGGCAGCAGCGGCATCCGCGCTTTTAACTCCGGCGGCTACCCTTGTCCGCGCCTAGATCGCCAAGCTGTCTCGATTATGGTTTCAAGGTCGGAATACTTCGGCCTAAATCGAAGAAGCCGTTGGGCTAACGTAGGATCGGAAAACAGAATTGGCGGGTCCCCTGGCCGTCGCGGGCCCCATGTTAGAGGGACCGGTCGGCCAGTTACCCGCTCAACGGCCGACACAACCTGAAGGACCGAGTGAGCTCGCCCCGTTCCAAGATTAAGTGCAATATTAGCATTTTTACTCAGATACGAAATTGCCTCCACGTGAGCTGACGCAAGATCCGATACGTGTATAAAGTCACGCTCGCACGTTCCGTCGGTAGTTGCATAGTCCGATCCGAATATCGGCAGGGCTGGACCTTCATTAGTTGCGGCATCAATAGCTAAAGGTACTAGGTGCGTTTCCGGGTCGTGGCGCTCTGAGAGATCCCCGCTCGCGTCGGCGCCTGACGCATTAAAATACCGGAAAATTACAAAATTCAAATCGTTAGAAGCTGCCGCGTCCTTGAGAATTTGCTCGCAGAAAAGCTTCGAACGACCATAGGGACTTATTGGGCGCTGTGGCGCATTTTCCGGGATTGGGACAGTGTCAGGAATGCCGTAGATCGTGCACGAACTCGACAAGATAATATTCTGGGTACCGTTTTTGACCATTGCCTCGATAATGTTGACCAAGCCAGATACATTGTTTTTGTAATAGGTCATCGGGTTTGAAAACGATTCTCCCACATACGCCAATGCAGCAAAATGGATGACGGCGTCCGGACGATATCGTGCAAACGTGTCATTGAGGGCGGCTTGATCGAGAATGTCACCTACAATAAGTGGGCCCCAACGAACAAAATCGGCATGTCCTCTAAACAAGTTATCAAAAACTATCGGCGTCATACCATTTGCTGCCAGTGCCATGCAGGTATGGCTGCCAATATATCCTGCTCCACCGGTTACCAGAACGGATGTCATGTCTGTTTGCAAGACTCACTTGGCTTTTTTCTGCTCTCTCGACAACTCAACAACTTCTTCCAAAAAATTCCGATACATGGTCGCGATATTTGTCCAGGAAAATGCGGCCGCTTTCATTGAGCGATTTTTGAATCCAGCGGACGATGTAAGACCTGCATGCCCGATTTGCTCGGCAATGATAGCGGGATTTTCTGTATCTATCAAAAACTCGTCGTCGCCGACGACGTTTCTGAGTTGTGGTAAATCGTGAGCGACAATGGGAAGTCCACAAGCCATAGCTTCTACGCACGCCAGCGACGATGGCTCGACCTTTGAAAGATGCAAGAAGACATTTGCCGACCGATAGAGATCAACCATTTTTTCCGGTGTCACGACCAGACGCTTGTATCTGCCAGGTATTAGATTCGCCGCTAAAGCATCAACTGCTTGGCGCAAGGGGCCATCACCAGCAACGACCAGATAGGCGTTTGGAATGCGGCTAACGGCCTCGACCCCGACACTTACTCGCTTAGAAGGAATAAGCGCACTTACCATAAGCACGACCTGCCGATCTCGTGGCAAGCCGAAATCCTCGCGTCTGCCCACCCCAGGGGAGAATCTGCTGACGTCCACTCCGTTTGGAATGCAACAACAAAACCATTGCTCCTTATGTCTTTCATAATATTCGCGATTTGTGCATACTAAACCATCGCAACTAAACAGACGATACTCTAGATTGTGCCGGTACGCCGGCCAATCACCGTTCTGGGTAACAAACACATGAGGCGGCCGATGTCCTCTGATGACCGGCCGCCGCAGAGCCCAATTGGTGAACGGGTAGCTGCACGTTATTGTCACGTCGAATTCCGCAGGTCTGTAGCGACACAGCAAGCCAGGCAGAAATGATAATTCTTCGTATATATATTCGCTCCGCATTGGTGGAAACGACGGAAAAGCCTCGAAATATTCACGAGAGATATTGGGAGCATGTAAAAAACGGTATGGCGCCCCATCAGGCTGCGGGCCTGAGCCGATAAGCGTGACTGTATCGCCCGATTTGGCCAGCCCAGAGGCGATCGCGATGAATGCTATTTCGGCGCCCCGGTTATATCGGTGAAGGCCCGGTAATGCAAAAAGTATTCTCATCGATATCGTACTGGCAATTGGGACTGCTGAGCCCGCCAAACATGGTGTTGCAAGGATTTGTCCCCGGCGAAGCGCTTCAGTGTCGCAGACGCAACATCTCCTACTATCTGAATTGAGCGCTGTAGCGGTACAAGAATCTTTTTAGCCACCTGAGGCAATCTCCACTCTCTTATCAGATCACGGTTCAGCATCTTACGAAAGGGCAGTTTGTACGGGTTGTGCTTTTGGGGTAACTAGATGATGTCTATTTTGTCGTGTCGTACTCAGTGACTGCAAGCAGATCAAAGCCACAGAAAAACTTATGCTGGGAGCATCAAACAATAGAGGAATCCTGTTGCCGAATATCGATAGGCGGCGCTTCATTGGTTCCTGGATATCTTCTATTGCCGGGATTGCTTGGTACCGGGCACTACCGGCCGGCGCCGAAGTCGCTTCCGCGCAGCTCGGCGAACGGCCAAAGGTGCATGAGGTTACAATAGCGACACCGGATATCATCCGCATCGAAGTCCGGGAGGCTCCTCTTCGTCGGGGACGTATCGTAAAACTTGCAGCGCCTAGCACTTCCGCGCACGGAACGTGGATCAACGTTGGAGACACCGAATGGGGTGTGGTTATTGGGCCGGAACGCGATCATGTTCGCATAGCTGATTATGCCAACTTCGACCCACTTGATCGAGCGACCGTTGACCAACCTTCGGGCTATGGGGCGCTGGGCGATCGGCACATTACTGCAGTTTATCGCAAGTCGGTCCCCTGGAACTCTGGAACAGTCAAGGGAGGAAAGGTAATCGCAAGCTTTGCACATTTCATGTACCTGAAGCTGGATGCCCCTTTGTCGCTAGGTGAATATAGTGTGCAGTGGCCTGATAACGTGTTGCCGCCGACGCAGTTTATCTTTGACTTCAAGGTAACGCGCAGTTCATCTATTCGCGCGACCCAACTCGGCCATCGGGCCGATGACGCGTCAAAGTATGCCTATCTTGCGCTATGGCTGCCCGGAGGGCCGGATGATGGCGCCATCGACTTTCGACGATACGGGTTGGACGAGTTTCAAATTATTGATGGCCATGGCTACGTGGTTTTTAACGGGTCGATCACACTGCGCGTAGGTCCGAAGGACAGAGAGTCTGGCAGTGGCGTCGATGGCGATATTCTGACCTATACGCGTACCAATGGAACGACATACCAGGCCAACAGGGCCGGCACCTATGTCTTCGGCCTCGACTACAGCGCCTGGCGTGGCGCACCCCCGGGCGTGTACCGGATCGCTATCCCTAATCTTGGCACATCCGATCCTTTCACGATCAGCGACGATATCTGGTACCGCGCAGCCAAAGCGTCTATGGCGGGACTTTACAATCAACGAAGCGGTATGGCCCTTGATGGACGCTTTGGTTACGTTCGGCCGGAATGTTTTACAGAGGCGAGTGGCGTGGTCGTACGGCAGAGTCGGTTGCCGCTGGCTTTCATTGACGGGGGCGGTGGATTTATTGAGTTTTCCAGGGCAGCGAAACCGCCCTGGATCACAGATGAAGTAGTTCCTGACGCGTGGGGCGGATATCAGGATGCTGGCAATTGGCCGCGGAACATAATCCACATTAAAGCAAGTTACCTTTTGCTCGACGTCTACGAGCAGTTGTCGCCCCCAAGCCGAAATGCGGCGTTTGGAACGCCTGCCAGCGAGGAGGTGCTTCGGCATCCGCTTTACCAGGGCAAGAAATTTCCAGATCTCCTCAACGAGGCCATTTGGAATTTGGACTTTTTCCGCAGACTGCAACGCTCGGATGGTGCGGTCCGCGGCGGTATCGATTCCGCTGGCTTCCCCAAACAACTGGAACCGAGCTGGCTGGAATCCCACCTTGTCTTTGCTTATGCGCCCGATCCGGGCGCCAGCTTCGTCTACGCTGCCGGCGCCGCTAAGGTAGCCATTGTGCTCGCGCAGCTTAACGAAACTGGACTGGCCGATCTCTATCGTGACAGTGCGTTCCGCGCCTGGGATTGGGCCGAACGTGCCCTTGCCGATTCAGCTGGCGGATTCGGCGACGTACAGAGCCTGCTAGGACTACCCGATGCGGATTTTGAAAGGCGTCTGAAGCCGATTTTACAGAAAGTAAGTGACTCTCGACTTTGGGCAGCTGCGAGTTTGTTTCGCCTGAGCGGTCAGGACCGCTTTAATCGTATAGCCCTGGATCGCCTCAATGGATCGTACGGAGGGTCGGCGACGGACGCCGCCTGGGAGTATGCCAACTCGCTGCAGGTCGGAGCTGACACCGCGGTGCAAGAGAAAATTCGCAGGGATATCGTGGCTTTCGCGCGAAATAACGTCGTGCGTTCGCAGCAAATGCATGTCTCATATCGAAACATGAAGCACCTTTACGCGCCCATGGGGTGGGGGTCAGGGCTCGCGCCGACGCACGAAGTATCAGCGGCCCTGATGCGCGCCCATCGCATCACAGGCGAGGATGATTTTTTGGCCGCAATGCTCGACGGATCAGCTCACATCCTCGGCGCAAACCAGATTGGCTTAAGTTTCACAGTAGGCGTAGGAGCACGCTGGCCAACCGCACCCCTGCATGGCGATTCAATTGCGGCCGGGGTGCAACCGCCTACGGGCATTACGATCTACGGCTGGGCCACTCCAGCAATGATGGAAAGCTATTGGTACATATGGGGTCCACCATGGGCAGTGCTGTCAGACCAGGTTCCTACGAAACGAGTCGAGCCGAAGCGCGCGTCGTTGCCTCTCTACGAATACTTGATCCAATATCCTGGCCTTGTCGCATCGGCCGAGTATACCGTGCATCAGACAATTGCCACCACGGCGGCAGTGTGGTCCTACCTAAATGGCCGTCAAGCTGTCTAACTAGCCGTAAGCAATTCTCTTCCCGGAGAATCAGTTCAAAAGCCAACTTCAAATACAATCGGTTGACTGAACTGAAGTCCTTACGATTTTTCGCGATCAGTTCTAATCCAATTAAAAATCATTTTTCCTGATAGAACCTGATGATAAATGCCGATCTTTTCCAGAATATATCCAGGGAGCGATAAAATAGCGCGAGAGGGCAAAATTTCGGTTCCATAAATTCTCCAAGCACAGACAACGGCACTAGCAAATCCAACGATACACGAGGCACTGATGAAAAATGCGGCAGAACCAATTCCAAGAATTGCGGCGAAACTCGCGATCGTAAGTATCAAGAATAACAATGTGGCCAAAAGTGACAGCGGTGGCACGGCCACATCGAGCGCTAGCGCCATGAGGTTGAGATTTCTGCGGACAGTGGCAATCCAAAGCAAACGAGGAACCAGCGCAATAATGCTGACGAGGTGACCTTGGTGCCAACGTCTTCGCTGAGTGTCAGCGCCGCGCTCAGATACTGCGAACTGACTGGTTACACACGCATCGGGACAAAATAGCGGTGGGTGGCCGGCAAGAGCGAGCTCGAGTCCGAGCTTTAGGTCCTCTACGATCCATCCACTCGCGAGATTTACAGTGCGGATGACGCTCCAAGGGAAAGCCATACCACTGCCGGTCAACTGACAGGGCAGGCCGAGACGTGCAAGCCCTAGTGGCCGCACCCAATTCTTGACGCGCCAGGCAAACTCCGCAATTTGATTGTTAACTCGCGCGTCCGGTGCTTTCATTAAATAGAGAGCCTGCGTCGGCCTTCCCGTGGTCAAGCTTGCCGATATGAGTTTGTCGATGACGCCACTGTCAAGCCGGCAGTCAGCGTCTACCATCACCACAAAATCTGGAGGATCTTTCTCAAGGTGCTTGATGCCAAAGTCCAACGCGTACCCTTTGCCGATTCGAGTAGCATCATGACGTTCGAGGACTACGGCCCCCCTCGTTCTTGCTTGTTCCGCCGTGTCGTCGATGCAGTTGTCCGCCACAACTAGCAGAAGGTCGCCGGCATGCAGCTGTGTCCGGATATCTTCGAGCGTAGGAACAATACCGCTGCTTTCATTATGTGCCGGCACTAAGACGGCTGCACGCCCGCGGAAGTCGCGGTCATAGCTCTGCCGGATATGTCGCGGAAGTATTCCTGCCACGATCTCTAAACAAAACACGATGGTGGGAACTGCGATTGCGTCGGCCCCAATCACCAACAGCCAAGAAATCAATTCACGCATTCGCAATTGCTCCAGCGGAAAGGCTCAGTTAGCATTAGACTTGAGCCCCTTGTTAACTTACGCGGTAGACACGCGCAATTAACATTAACAAAGATACCATCAGCGGCCAACATAACGGTCGCTCGAATCCGTTGGTGGGGCGAACACAGATCAAGATCGCCGCCCTATTCTGCATAATGCGCGATTCGGAGCAAAGTCACCACTGGATGAAATGTTCAGTGGTAGGTTACTCTCAAAACGCGAACCTAAAAGTTGTATTCTAGATTTAAGCGACAGCGGATGAAAAGTCTTATCAAGAGACTGATGCGTTGGGACCAGAAAACCGCATTCGACAAATCAGTTGTACGCTACCGATACCTCTATTTAATCGCCACTCTGATATGTTGGCTTCCGATACCAATTCGGCACCTTCTTTACTGGTCCGGCTCGGACAAGCATCGTCCACAATGGCATTCCTATGGCTGGACTTATCAAGAGTTGTTCCGCCCATTGAAATATCGCCGCATCAAATTGCTAGAAATCGGCATAGGCGACAATGAAAAGGACGTTGCCGGCAGGTCGTTGGTGGTGTGGCGGGCGTTCTTTCCACGCGGTACGATTGTCGGCTTTGACTTGCAGGACAAAGACCTGCTCGCTAGGGGACGCATTAAAATTTACCGCGGCGATCAGAGTTTTGCTGCAGACTTGGCTCAGCTTCAGAAAAATGAAGGTCCGTTCGACATCATTATCGATGACGGTTCACATCTCAATCAACACCAGCTTTTTTCCTTCGGCTGTCTCTTCCACGCGCTGCGGGAGAAAGGCCTTTACGTGATCGAAGACGTGCACACGTCCTTCTGGCCGGAGAGAATCGGTGGGGTACTATGGGACGGCGCTCATCCTAACGATGCGAAGTTTTCTGCCTAACGATGCGAAGTTTTCTGCCTAACGATGCAAAGTTTTCTGCGACCTGCATGGGTCATTTTCTCGAACTAACGAAATACTTGAACCATGCCGAGTTCCTGTGCGTGCCGAGCCTGAATTGGCCGGGCGCGGCGCTCATGACAGGGATCAAGCGGATTACCTTCGAGCACAATTTAATTATTGTCACTAAGGGCAGGAACGAAGAACCGTCGGTGCGCAGCTTATTGGAACGGTGATTAATGAGTCCAATTTTCGTGGCGATTATCGAAGAAGTGTTCTGCTGCCTATCCAACTCAGACAGGAAGGAAGAGGCGAAATTTCTCTTCGTGAGGGCGCTAAGCCGGCAAGCCATCGATCACCCGAAAGCGTAGACGTGGACAAACGCCAAACGCAGCCAATACACGATCGGAATTTAATGGACGATTGGGAAGATCAATCATAAGGCTGATCTGTCCAACCGCTGAGGCCGATTAAACACTGGTTGCCCCCTCGATTGCAGAGTGTCGACAAAGCCGTATAGACCATTCCCCGGACGTGCCGCTTTGGTGGTCCGAGAGCGCTGTAGCCCATGTCAACTTTTTCGAAGAAACCGCCGCGTTTGGCAATCGTTGGTTGCGGAAGTGTCGTTGAGTGCGCGTCTATATTGGGCTTGCGTCGTATCGGCTGGCTTCCGTCGGTTTTAGTAGACACTTCATCGCGACGTATCGATGTGATTGCTGGCAAAATGGGCCGCAAAGCTCGCGTCATAAAATCTTCAAATTGGCAGTCGGTGGCCGCTGAGTTCGACGCTGCTCTCGTCGCTTTGCCTCATGCCCTGCATGGGTCAATCGGCAAGGCTCTTGTCGAGGCCGGCAAGCACGTGTTCATGGAAATCCCAATCCTGCTCGCTACGACTGGTCGTGAATGGCAGGAAACCATCGCGGCAGCAGACGCCCGCGGTGTCATATTCTCGGTAGGTTCTTTTCGACGCTATTTGCAGGTCGCCCGCTGGACCAAAGCGCTTCTCCAATCGAAAACTCTGGGTGACATTGAGTACTTTGATGTTCGCGAAGGTAGCACGTTCCACTCACGCATCTTTCCCGACGGACCGCTGCCACCAGATGAATTCAATGGTGGCGTTCTAACGTGCATCGGCGCACCTATCCTCGATCTGTTGTTATGGTGGCTTGGCGATGTTGAGTCAGTTAATTACTGCGATGATAGTGAAGGGGGCCCCGAGGCCAACTGCGTACTAGAGTGCCTGCTAACATCGGGGACGAGAGGCAGGGTTGATTTTAGTCGCACACGAAATCTGCGAAATTCAATTCGCATCCACGGCACACAGGGCTTTGTTGAGGTTCATCTCCATAATAATGCGGTTCTTTCGGCTTCTCCTAACGTGCTGGCGTTCCGACACGACAGCATAGATCCACGCAAGTTGAAGCCTCAATTTGTCATCGAACTTTTCGTTGCCGAACTAAAGGACTTCAAGGCGAGCATCACTCGTGGTGATCAGGTTGGTGTTTCGGGACGCGAGGCTAAGAAGTTGGTCGATTTAATCGAGCGGTGTTATACTAAGCGTCAGCAACTCATACTGCCGTGGGATGCTCCCACCGCGCTGCCCTCGGATGCACCTCGTCCGAGGTTACCACCCCATAGTCGGATCCTGGTAACGGGCGCAACAGGATTCGTCGGCGGCCGTCTCGTCGAACGACTCGTCCGCGAGCATGATGTCAAAGTTCGCTGCACTGTTCGCGACTTCGGACATGCTGCCCGTGTGGGGCGTCTTCCGGTGCAGTTGGTACATGCAGACCTCAGCACTGGAGGCGACGTCGAGCGCGCGGTTGACGGCGTCGATTATGTGTTCCACTGTGCATACGATACCCAGTCACGGCATCAGAACATTGCCGGCCTCCGTAATCTGATCGAAGCCTGTGCGAAACGTCCCGTCCGCCGGCTAGTAGAGGTCAGCACGTTTGCGGTCTATGAACCGTTCCAGGATGGCCCGCTTACAGAAGAGAGTCCGGACGGCGATCGATCGAAGACCTATGTCGACACCAAGATCGATCTGGAGAGAATGATTTTTGAAGCGACCCGCGACCGTCGAGTAGCTGCTACAATCGTTCAACCAGCCATTGTCTATGGTCCGTTCTGTTGGCCGTGGACGATTACTCCGGCCGAGATGCTACTTCGCGGAGACGTGATCTTGCCTGATCAAGGGGAAGGACTGTGCAATGCAGTTTACGTTGACGACGTTGTAGATGCTCTCGTCCTTGCGGCAATATCGCCCGCTGCTGTCGGAGAGCGATTCATTATTTCGGGACCCGAACCAGTAACTTGGGCTACGTTTTTCAGCGAAGTAGCTCGAGAATTGGGTACCCAACCTCCTCGGTATTGGCCGTATGAGCAAATTGTGAATTCAAAGAGGGGGATTGTTCGGAATATCCCTCTCGCGATCTCGGACGCGAAACGCCTGATCAAAGTGATCTCAAAGTGGCGACGAGTACGTCAGGTTTTGCGAGCGGCGCTGAACCTTGTGCCTGGCTCATTGCGAATGCCGATAATGAATTACAATTCCAGCCAAGTCAGACGTCGGACAGGAGAGGTGTTCCTGCCTAACCGGCAAATTCTTGCCCTCTACACATCAAAGGCTATCGCAAGTTCGGAAAAAGCGCATTCTAAACTTGGCTTTCGACCGCGTTACCAAATACACGATGGCATGATTCTAACCGGGCGCTATCTGCAATGGGTCTATGAAGACATCCGCGAAACCCATGCGACAGGGCGCAATGCGAAACAGACGCCAGCTAGCGTTGCAAATGCCTGAAGACCTAAAGATTATGATTTGGGGACTGGTCGGAAGCGTTTAATTTTTGACGGCTTGTGCCGCCGGTAGGGATCGGACGATTTCTCCATACTTTGATTCCAAAAAGCCACTCGTTAGCGCCATTCCCCGTTGGAAATCAAATCGAGGACTGTAGCCGAGTTTGAAACGCGCTTTCTCCGATCCGACAGTGGCCGTTGAGCGGTAAAAAGCGAGAAGGCTTCTGTTGGGCAGAAAAACCTCTCTACCCTCATTCTCGCGACGTGCATTCGGATCTCGAGAGCTGCGAGGATCATCACGTTTCATCTTTTGCAATCGACCCAATATGACGCCTTGTCCGGTCCGCAGCGCCAGACGCGCCGGTTTCCAATACGCGAATAACTTGACAAGATGTTTTATGCGATATTTTAAATAGCTTTCGCGACTTGAATTCTCAATCATTTCGTGCGGCCGGAACGTCGGTGGTTTAACTCCGAGAGAGTGAGCCATCTCAGTGTAAAATGTTCCCCACGTCACGGGTTTCGGTCCAGACATGAGGAAGCGTTCACCGATAGCTGCGGGAGAGAGGGCTGCAAGAAAAAGCCCGTCCACGAGATCGTCAACGTATAACGCGTTGCACATTCCTTCTCCGCGGTCCGGAAGGATCACCTCTCCGAACACTAACTGTTCCGCAGGAATGGTTGTCCACGCGATGCCGAAGGGCCCATAGACAATGGTCGGTTGAACTATTGTGGCGGGTAAGCCATGTTTGCGAACGGCCTCGAAAACGATCTTTTCAAGGTCAAGCTTTGTGTCAACGTATGTGTTCCATCGGTCACCGTCTAAAGCTTCTTCGACAAGTGGGCCGTCTGGCAATAGCTGATATACCGAGAATGTGCTGACATGTACTAGACGACTAACTGAATATGCCAAGCAGGCGCGTAAAATATTACGAAGACCATTGATATTTTGACGGCGCGACTGCCAGTCATATGCGCAGTGGAAGACATAATCGACGCCATTTACCGCGCGATCGACGTCGTCTGCATTACAAAAGTCTACCCGCACGAGCTCAGCCGACCCCAAACGGCCTGCGCGGCTGACGTCGCGAATGGCACAGCGGACTAGCGCGCCTTGCTGCTCAAGCAAACGCTCAACCAGTCGGCCGCCAATGAATCCTGTCGCGCCGGTCACAAGCACCTTGCTTCCACGCGGAAGCCTCGGCAGCATCGAATCTTTATCGCTCGGCATTTCGTCGACGCTCGGGCAACCGATGATAGTCAAGGCGGCGCTCCTTACCTTCCTTGATCACCGAGGTATTAAGCGTTCGCGAATTCGTGGCGTTTGAGCCAGTCGGCGAGGCGGATTGCCATGGCAACAATCATGAGCGTCGGGTTCGCGTGACCTATAGTAGGAAACACGCTGCTTCCCGCGATGTAAAGACCTGCTACTCCGTGCACCTTACAATTCCGGTCGACGACGCCCAGCCTGGGAGAATCGGCCATCCGGGTTGTTCCTGATGGATGAGCGCGATCGACGAAATTGGAACGCCAATCGAAGTCGTCACTTAAGTGGGAATTGGGGGTGTACTTCGGTAATCCGACGCGTCGCAGTTCCGAACCGATCAGTTCATTGAATCGTACGACGGAGCGTCGCTCGATCTCTCCTATGCGCCAGTCTATCCGTAAAATGGGCATACCAAGCGCGTCTGTCCGCTCTCCGAGGGTGACCCGGCTTGATGGATTTGGAATCTGCTCAACCAAACAATATAGGTAAAGTTCCTCGGCCTTTACGATTGCGCCTCGGAGTTTGGCAAAACGTCGGTAGGCATTGCGCAACAGTCTTGGAAAATTGGTTGTCAAAATGGAGATATCTTTACCCGCTTGAGCGCCCCAAGATCTTGGCGTTTCAGCGCTCAACAGCTTAACGTTGCTTATCAAACGCTTTGCTGCGCCCGATGGGTCATCCGGTGACCCTAAAATCCCTAAGAATGCCGCACAATTTAATAGCTGCTCCTTCCTTTGAAGTTCATCATTGATGGCCAAGCCGAATTCATAGGCATTTCGTCCACTTTCGTGATCAAGGTAATAAGATCCAAACCTGTCTTGAATGGGAAATGCACGATTCGGATCAAACCAGCCCAACTTACAGCCGGGATGATCCATCAAAAATCGGCCGACAAGATCGTGTGAGTTACCGATTCCATTGAGCGCGATTTTGTTGGAGGCCAACAGCAGACGGGCGTTTTCCAGACCGCCGCAGGCGAGAACCACGACGCGCGCTTTGACTTCGGCGCGTTTGCCTTCGAGGGTACGTACGTCGAGCGATACGATACCTGTTACGTCCATGCTCGTGTTGATTTGCGTAACATTAGCATGAATGAGTAAACGTACATTGGATGCATCTATCGCCGCCAACGTTCTGGAAAAGCGGGTAGGCCCGAAAGCATTGTGCTGATCGGTGCTGTATTGCCAAAATTGCGACTTTAGACAGGCAGGATCGATCTGAGGATAGGGTGGCGATATTCCCAATTTCTTCCATAAATGATCGTCATAGACATTTGGACCTAATCCGAGATGCGCGCGTGATCGGTCTGAGAACGGCCGGACCT
Source organism: Formivibrio sp. (assembly GCA_031291275.1). GTDB lineage: Bacteria > Pseudomonadota > Gammaproteobacteria > Burkholderiales > Chitinibacteraceae > Formivibrio. The sequence continues at coordinate 9,809 of JARLJJ010000676.1, read as the reverse complement.
CTTCGAAGGTTATCGGCCACCCGGAGTTAGGAACCCACGCCCTAGACTCAAAGTCAATTTCATCAAACGAAGTGCATCGACCACTCCAACCGTGGGAGGATCCTCCCACAACTCGGTTTCGTACGCCCTCCTGAGGCGCACGAATGGCTCCTACATTCTCGACAGTGTACAGGGCCTGATCGGCGGTCGATTCTTCAGTTCCTCCCCCTTCAATGACCAATACCTGGATCATCGAACCAGCAAATTCCTTCGCGATAGAGGATCCGGCTGGCCCGCTTCCGACGATGCACAAATCGGTTTGGATAGAAACGGGGTCCTCAAGCTCGCCCAAATCGACAGGCTTCATACCAAAAGCGCCACCCTTCGCAGATAGTGCGTGTGATGATGATTATGCTTCAGCTAAGAGCTGGCGGCTCGCTCTGACGGCAAGGGCCATGCTAGTCAATGTCGGGTTTTGGTACGGAATTGATGGGAAACACGCGGAGTCACACACCAGCACATTGGGTGCTTCCCACAACCGATTAAAAGGATCAACTACACTGGAAGCGGGATCACGCCCCATCCGTGCACCGCCGCATTCATGGTTGGAACCGGGAATGGGGAGCCTGTTGTTTGTAAACATATCATATACTTTACTTGTTGTTGGGCGCTCTAGCTTTATGCCGCAGTCACAACTGAATGCCTCAAGCATCTCTGAAAGTGCAGAATCAGCATCCTTCCACATTGCAAGGTCCTCCGGGCTCCAGGAAAAGTCGATTGATGCAAGGGGCATACCGAATCTGTCCTTTCTATTTGCATCCAATCGCAGACGATTGCTATCGTATGGTACGGTCTCGCCGAAAGCGCCAAGATAAACTAAGCCCGTGTCAGTCGAAATTACGCCCTGGACGCCGTAACTAAAACGATAGTCCCGTTGAGGATTCTCTCTATGCGAAAACGGCGGCATGTAGAAACCGTGAGGCTCTGCATTGAGCTTGAAAGGATTGTGACCGTAAGTTGGTTTCTTAGCACGTATCGACGCAGGAAGTTGGCCGAAGAAATTGACCATCATATGCTCAAGGATACGCGTTCCAAGTAAACCGTTGCTGTTGCCGACGCCGTTGGGGAATGTTTCTGACCTGGAATTCAACAAAATTCGGACCGACTCGAACGCTGATGCCGCCAGAACGACAACCGGGGCGCGGAAGGTCTCGACGCGTCTACTTTTCGCGCAAACAGTGACAACTCCGGCAATTTTATTGGCGCCTTCAGTTGTTAGGACTACTGCGGTTTTATCCGGAAAAAGCCGAAGTCGGCCTGTTTCGTGCGCGGCTTTGAGCATCGGAGACAAGGGCGCAGGTTCGTATTGCGCCACATGGTTAACTGTGGCACGACGCAGCGGCCATCGGCGCGCGACAGAAGTGCAAAACCGTTGTTCCAGCGGATGCAGCGCCCGCTCGTGAACGTAGTCACCATCAGGGACATCGGACAGTTTTGACGCGGCACCGCCCAACTCCAACAGTCGCTCGATTTCACGGTAAAAAGGGGCGAGATCCGCATATCGCAATGGCCATTCGAATCCAGGCCTAGACAACTGTTGGTCGGTCACTCGTAGCATCACCCGACCCCAAAGGTGTCCTCGGCCGCCTACTGCCCGAACTCGCAGCCATGCGAAGTCGCGACCCGGAGGTGTGATGTAGGGTTCCCTGCGACGGTCCAAAAACAGCTTGCTTGTTTGGGCGGTAATGAACTTATTAAACGCATTGTCTGTGTCGCCTTTAAGCAATAGTTTGAGCCGGAATAGGTGGTAAAATGGATTAAATACATCCGCTTGGTGATCGATTTTAAATGTTGAAGCCGGTAAAATAGGACCTGCGTCGATAAGTACGACTTTCATCCCGCCTGAAGTTAGCTCTTTAGCGACCCAGGACCCATTCAAACCTGCGCCGACCACGATCGCATCTGCTTTTATTGCGTCCAAAGAATTACGACCTTTCCTCGACGGGAGGCGCCTGCCAACTTACTTTTTTTGTTCCAATAGTTATAATGCACCGTCAGCTTTCTTGATTTCCAAGGGCTCTCATCAAGTTTCGAGTCGAATAATTGAAATTTGTCAATTTTAAAATATGCTTTTGGGCGGATCAATTGCTAATATCATCAATCAGTTGAACGCTCGCGGCTCAATATTGTGTTCCGGCTCTTTGGTTCGAGGTGATAGCGGATGGACCGATTGGTAGATTATTTCGGCGGCGCATACCTGATCAATCTGCCCGAGCGCTTGGACCGACTGAAATCCACCAAGGCTCAATTGATCCGCGTTGGCTGGGATATTGGTCCGGGCGGTATTGAGATCTTTCCTGCGCTACGATTTGCAAACAGGGCAGGATTCCCAAGTGTTGGGAGTCGCGGCTGTTTCTATTCACACCTCGAATGTCTGGAGCAAGCATATGCGGAAGGCCGGCACAGCGTATTGATTCTGGAGGACGATATCGCATTGAGTCCTGCATTGCCGCGCCTAACTTCCTCAATAGTATCGCGACTACAGACTTTGCAATGGGATTTCGTCTATTTCGGACACTATGGAACTGGAGATGTGCCCGTAGCTCGGCGGAACACAGAAGAGAACGAACTTAGGCTTGATTTATGGATGGAAGGAATCTTCACTACGCATTTCTATGGCGTGAGCGCTAGGATCCTACCCAGACTTATCGCACATCTTCGAAAACTTGCGTACGGTCCCCCAGGAGATCAGGAGGCCGGCCCGATGCCACTCGATGGCGCATACAATATTTTCCGCCGAAAAAATGCCGATGTACGATGCGTGATCGCCCATCCAAGGATGGGATGGCAAGCATCCTTTCGCAGCGACATCGCGCCACATCTATTGGACCGTTGGACTGTCCTTCGGCCAGTAAACAGCATTTTACGTGAGCTAACAAACCGGCTAACCAGCCGACGGTATTCTTAGAGCCTCAAGCGCCGACCTTGTGGGAGTTTGCATTGTGAGCTTGCCGAGAACTGTTCGATGGCCCCTTTTGACCGCCTTTCGTATGGTGTCGAGAGTTAGCATTGCCCTGCAAGCTCACAGATATCGCTACGTCTTTATTCTCGCGCACATGCGATCGGGCTCTTCGCTGCTCGCGCATATTATGAACAGCCATCCTGATTTCGTGGCCGCGGGCGAGACACGTTGCACCTATCGATCGTCATCTGACTTTCAAAACCTTCCCCTCATGACGTCGCAAATTTTGCACAAGCCGATTTTGCTTCGTACCTTCGTCGTTGATAAAATTGTCTATAATGAGTTCATACCCAACTATGAAGTGCTTAATTCGCGTCTTCTGTATAAGTGTTTGATTTTGATCCGTGACCCTGAATCGACGCTCAAGAGTTTAGTAAAGCGCGGCACCGATCCGAACGATGACCTATTCGGATACCGTGACGAGAAGGCGCTCCAATATTACATTGATCGACTGAACGTACTAACAAGATACGGTCTACTTCTTCGAGAGAGAGCACTGTTGGTCGAGTATGATGAGCTTGTTGGGTGGACGGAAGATACGCTTGCGACGCTTACGCGCTTCTTTGGTGTGCGTCGAGCCTTCACCTCGCATTATGGTACCCACCGCGCAACGGGGCGGTTTGACGATCCATCGCTTTATATTCGAGCCGGTCGCATCGTTCGTACCCCGGACAATGGGTTCGTGATTGACCAAGAATCACTGACCGCAGCCTCAATCGCCTTTCGCCAATGCAGAAAACGACTAGAGGCCGCGGGAGTACATGTCGTGCGCCGCGAGCCACAGCCCGGGAGGGCAGTTGCGCAGCAAAATTTAGAGCTGCCTGCAAACTGATAACCAATCAGGAAAACTCTGTTATCCAAGCAAATGGGAACCCCTCGAGGGCAGCCAGGTGGGAGTTAGTCTTATGGCTCGGCGTTGCAATGGACAACAGCCATTGTCGCTCAATTTCGCCCACAACATCCTCGTGACGCGCTAGAGACCGACGTATGTCGAAACGGATAGGTTTTATCATTCTTTCACATGCTAATCCGCCACAGTTGCTTCGACTCGTGCGATGCCTTCAGCGTGTGTATGACAATCCGCCTATAGCCTGTCACCATGACTTTGCGCAGTGCCCGTTCTCTCCAGATGAATTTCCTTCAGAAGTTCGTTTTGTTTCGCCCCATATAAACACGCGCTGGGGGCAATTTTCTCTCGTTGCAGCTGCCCTACGCGCCCTGAAGCTCCTTTACCGGGACGTTGCTCCAGATTGGTTCGTTCTGATGAGCGGCGCCGATTATCCAACGATGCGGTCGGAAAAAGTACTTGAAGAGCTGGCGTCGGGCGGAGTGGATGCTCTCCTTGATTTTCGTGAAATTACCGACGTTCCGTCCAACTCGGATTTCCCCTCGGCCGAGAATCCGGCACTGCGCTATTATGATTCCCCGGAACATTTGGCATTGGCTTGGCAACGATACGTAGGCTCAAACGTATGGTTTCCGATCATCCGAAGCGGACCGCGGATAGGCCGGCATACCATATATCTGCCCTTCCCGGCGTGGCGGTTACCCTTCGGACCTCGTTTTAAAGCCTTTTGCGGCGACCAATGGTTTACCGGGAACCAAAAGGTAGCTGAAATTTTACTCAATCCCACCGACAAGCACATGCAACTGCGCCGCCATCTTCGTTTGCGAACGGTGCCTGACGAGTGCTATTATCACACTATACTTGGCAACACGCCGCACCTCAGAATAAGCAGGGCAACTCGACGTTTTGCCGATTGGCGTTGCGGCGGCCACCCTCGAAATCTTGGATTGAGCGATTTGACAGCGATCACTTCTTCCAATGCATATTTCGCTCGGAAGTTTGCTCCAGACTCTCCAGTGCTGAATGAAATTGATAGGATGCTGTCCTGATTGCACGAAACGGGTTGCCGAATGTGAATTTGTCCCAAGACTCGGAAATTCTGGCGCCACTTGCTGGCCGCAGCATCGCGGATACGATCCATGTTCATCTCGACGTCGCGGTCGCTGCGATGGACCGTTCTCACCCTCGCGGAGCAGCGAGACCTTCGACACAAGATGTTCCGCGGTCCTTGGATCGCCACGCTAAGCGCATTACAGGAAGACGCGCGGACATCACATATTGCTTGCGCCGAAAGCTGAGCAGCCTGATATTATGAAATTGTTGTGATTAGAAATTATGCGGTGGATGACTCGGCTAGGAGCAGAGCGTTGTTAACCGAACAAGCAACAGTTGCGGTGGACAGAGCTATTGCCGAAGTCGCGGATTTCAATCTCAAAGTACCTGGCGCCGTGGACGGTATGTCAATAACAATGACAAACTCCGGACCCGCGAGTTATGTCGCCAGACACCGACACGAATATATTAGGACTGTGAGCGACATACTGCAATTTCAACCAAAGCCATCCAGGAAAATTCGAATTTTGGAGCTGGGCGCCTTCTTCGGCGTTAACTGCATTGCCTTCAGCAACCTAGGCTATCACGTCACCGCGGCCGATGTGCCAGAGTTCATGGATATTCCGGAACAAATTCAGCGTTACGCTCGACATGGGGTCGCGACAAAAAGTGTACGCCTAGAAGATTATGTATTACCCTTCGATGACGAGTGTTTCGATGCCGTAATTATGTGCGAGGTTCTTGAACACCTAAATTTCAATCCATTACCTTTGCTCAAAGAGATAAATCGGATTGGGTCTCGGAACTCAATTTTATATCTGTCGCTGCCGAATGCGGCACAAATCCGAAACCGAATTAGAGCGCTTCGAGGGCAAGCTTCGGGGATTCCTATCAAGGAGTTTTTCAATCAGCTCGACCCTCGGTCATCAGAAATTGTAAATGGGCATTGGCGCGAATATACGGGGCCGGAAGTGCGAGAAATGCTTGAAGCGCTCGGGTATCGGATCGAAAAACAATATTATTTTAGCCTCGGTGAAACCCAGCGATCCTTAGCCCCCCGTCGTCTTGCGGCCCGCATGATTTACCAAAGGCTGCCATGGTTGAAGGAAAATCAAACCACAATAGCGGTTAAGGAAAGGCGCGCGGACCTTAAATTTCGTATACCTGCTACCGTACACAAAACACTGAGAGAACTTTAGCGCAAAACTGGGGCCGGACTAGTGATCACTCGCGACTTTATAAAGCGTAAAAAAAAGAGTTTTGCGGGCGTGCTCGCGTCCCATTTTGCGGCAGTCATTGTCGACAAAGGCCGAGAGACACCGGCAAAACGGTTGCGCTTGCACAAAGAACTATCTGCTATCCCGCGGCTAGCGGGCGCCGAGTCTGGTGACTTTTCATGAGGCAGCACGCCCATCCGTGGCGTAGCATGTTTTGGTCACTTTTGATCAGCGTAATGGTGGCTGAGCTGACGTCGGCAGTCGGGCTAAAGCTCGTTGGTCGGCCGATATATTGGCAAGAGAGATACCCCCCAAGAACTGAAAAGGATTTGTGGGGTGCTTGGGGAGTTCCAAACTCCAAATCGCGCCTAATTGGCCCGTGCTTTGACGTTGAGTACAATTTTAACAGCATTGGGGCGCGCGACAAAGAGAGGCAGGCTCAGTCGTCCAAACGGTGGATCGTCCTTGGTGATTCGTTCGTTGAGGGATTCGGAATACAGGAACGCGAGCGTTTCACGAATATCTTGGAGGAGCGCTTGGGATGGGAATTCGCGAATTTTGGAAGTTCAAGCGATTTTGGTCCGCTGCAATATCTCTTGGTCTATCGACTGCTCGCGAAGCAGTTTGAGCATCAGGGAGTTATTGTCGGTCTGCTGCCAAACAATGATTTCACCGATAATGACAGCGATTGGTGGAAGATGAATAGAAACCTTGATCAACAAAACAGGTATCGCCCATATGCAATCTTATCACCTGATAATCTATCTTACAGAATTATATATGGCGCCAATGGTGATGCCCGACCGAGAACGGATTTTAACTCTGCGCCAGCACCTGCATCTGACACTCATCTAGGCGGAATAGAACGCAAGGCTCTGCAAACGACCAGGGTTTGGGCGCAAAAGTTATCAGAAGTTTCAGCAACTTTCAGCTTGCTTCGGCAGTTGAGCTCAGTGAGGACCGAGCGCAGAATGGCATCTCGCGAGGGTTACTTTACCACCGATGAACGTGAGATAACGCTCGCTAAGTTGGTTCTGAACGATCTTTCCCGAGAAATTGGAGGTCGGCAAAAAATTATACTCATCTTCCCAACGCATGGCGATTTAGTCGAGCGACGCGAGCGGATAAAAGATTATAGTGATCAACTCAGTTTATTTATTGGCGATCTCCGCTCCGGCGGATGGACAGTCATAGATACAGCTGATGCAATCTCATTAGATGATCAACTGGGTGACATCACTTTAGGTTGTAACGGACATTGGAATGCGGCGACTAACCGCAGAACGGCGGAATTCCTTCTTGCTAATTATCGGAAGTATTTCGTCGATGCTGGATTGCACTAGGTGTTCCTTGGAACCAAACACCTGCTGATATAGGAAACGTTTTGCGCAGTTAAGCGGCGCTGGCAGTCCCGGGCCGGCGACGGTTATCGCGAGAAGGGGCGCGTAAGAGGTTAAAGCGCGAGCGTTGCTGCGGTTTTCGCGCTTTAATAGTATCGTTGTGCGACGACGAAAGGTGGTTGGGCGAATGGGTTTACTGCCCTCGTTGCCGATGGACGGATGCGATCCGCAAGTGCCGAGCATCGACTAGAATTTGCGCCCAAAAAGCTATGTCTGACACAAATCCCAGCGCTGTAACCTCGAACGCACCGACGCGGTCTGAGAAAAGAATAGACTTTCTGGATGGTCTTCGGGGCGTGGCAACGTTGCCAATAATTATTGTGTGTGGCTTGGCTTGGGTGATTGCTCGATATTTGGAACCGGCAACCAAAAGGCTTTTAGATATCCGAGCGCCGCTATACCGTCGTGCGGTGGGCCAAACACCGGTGGACGCACCGCATAACAATTAAGGCCTGCGGTGGTCCTCGAAAATGTCTTGACACCTAAACGGGGGGATTGAACAAGATTGTTTATGCAAGCTACCGAGGCATCTGCGAATAGGACCCTAGCTGCGCGCGGAGCGGTCTTTTTCGGAAGCGTGCAGTTGTATCGTGCTGGATTGAGCGTCATATCTGCTGTCCTTCTGGCGCGACTTCTCAGACCTGCAGATTTTGGCGTTGTTGCAGTGGCGTCGTCCTGCGCGGGCTTTGTTACTGTGATCCAAGATTTGGGATTGAATCAACCTACAATCCAGCGTCAAGTCATCAGTCTGGCACAGGTAAATGCTTTGTTCTGGCTTTCAGCGGGCTTTAGCCTGTTTCTAGCTCTGCTTCTCGCGGGATGCGCGCCAATTGTCTCATGGTTTTTCGGCGATCCGCGGCTTACCGCTCTGACGGCCGGTTTCGCTGTCTTGATCATCTTCGGCGGTGCGCAATCCCAGCAACTCGCTTTGCTAAACCGCGCAATGCGATTCAAAGCGTTAGCATGGATCGATACAATGAGTGCGACGTTCAGTGTCGCCGCTGCTCTCTTAGTTGCGTGGCTGACGTCGAGCTACTGGTCGCTGTTCGCCGCGGGCTTGGTATCTGCGCTTGTTAGCCTGGTGTGCGTTTGGTCTGTTTGCAGCTTTAGATTTGCCCGACCCTCTTTCGAAGGAAAATTTCATGAGATTTTCAGGTTTGGCGCTGGGGCCGCTGGCTTTAGCATTCTGGGTTATTTGGGAAGAACCGCAGACAATCTACTGATCGGCCGTTATTACGGAAGCGAGCAGCTCGGTCTGTACGATCGCGCGTACCGCTTGCTTGTTTTTCCCTTGATACAAATTCAGTATCCGATTGCAAGGGTAGTGTACCCGATCCTTTGTCGGCTGCAGTCTGAGCCAGAACGTTATCGAAAAGCTTACAAGGAATCGGTATCGCTCCTAATGATGGCCGCGCATCCTGGGTTGATTTTTGCAATCGTTTTTGCGGAAAGTATATTTTCGATTCTTCTGGGTCCTCAGTGGACACCAGCGATTCCGATCTTTCATTGGCTGGGGATCGCGGGTCTGCCTCAATTCATTTGGGTCACAGGCGGCTGGCTTTTACTTAGCCAGGGAAGAGGTGGTGACTATTTCAAAATGGGGCTCTTTATTTCGATCGCCAGCGTTGCATCCTTTGTTGCGGGTCTCCCGTGGGGATCTGTAGGCGTGGCGGCGGCATATGCGGTTACAAATTACCTCATTTTGACCCCTGGCATGTGGTGGATTACAGGACGAAGTGGGCCAGTCACAGTTCGCGACCACATAAGCAATGCTCTTCCTCATGCCGTTGCTGCCGCCATCAGTGCTGTTGTCTTGGTTGGCGCTCGCATCGTCCTGTCTTCCCCCGATGTGTTTGGCTGCCTCGGGTTGGCGATCTTGAGCTACGCGGTCTACGGCGCAATCATGATGTTATTTCCGAACAAGCGTCTGATTTTAGGTGAAAGCTTGCGCACATTTGCCCGCATATTCCCATTGTGGCGCTAGGGTCCACCACGCTTGTGACAACCGGGACAGGTGTAAGATACGGCACCGCGTACGTTAGCGACCCGCTGCGTACGGTAGCACCGATGGTGTTGAAAATTTGTTTTGGTAAGCCTGCGCTCGCGAGGGTGTGGTCCAAAATCTTGAATCGACTCGGCGACGCGGTCATGAGTTATGCGCGGAAGTTGGTGACGGCGTGAAGGGGTAAGGCGGCGTATCGTGGGGGTGTTCGACGCCTCCACTTCTCCACCAAAGGAGTGATACGCCGTGACCCAGGATAATATCGTCAAGCTGTCTCAGCCAGGGACAT
>JARLJJ010000008.1 GCA_031291275.1 Formivibrio sp. | reverse complement strand
TGAGAATCTTTCCTCTGTATTACTTTGCGTTGCTGTTGATTTTCGTTTGCACCCTCTGGTTTAAGGGAAATCGTTGGCCGCTCGGATGCCTTTGGCCATTTCTAATTTATCTGCAGAATACCCCGCCCCTTTATGCTGTCTGGAATCAATTCCCAAATGCTTTCGCGCTAAGCCACTTCTGGAGTTTGGCGGTCGAGGAGCAGTTCTATCTCATCTGGCCGTTTCTTCTGGTCTGGAGGCGCGGAAACAACATCACAGCAAGACGCATGTGTCTTTTGATTTGGGCTTTGTCCTTCGGCTTTCGCGTAGTTGTTTTGCTCGCGGGAATGAAGGATCTCTGGGCCATCGGCTTTTTAGCGGCGCGTGCGGGCGAGTTGGCAATGGGAGCTTACCTGGCGTTAGCTATCCGAGATGCAAAAATGAAAGCGGTCGTATTGAAGAATGCTCCCCTCGTATTCGCGGGCTCGCTGCTGGCACTCATCGGGGTAATCATTTGGGCAAAGAGCGCCGGTGGCGAGTCGTTTCCAATGATGACAGTGGGGATCGGGGTCAATGGAGTTCTGTTTGCTTCGTTGATTGCACTCTGCCTGCAACCCGGAGCCGCTGCCACTCTCTTCAGCATGCGGTGGCTTCGTTGGCTAGGGAAGATCAGCTATGGGATCTACGTGTATCACATTCTGCTCAATCCGCTGTTTGTATGGATCGTGTCCCGCGCCTTTCCCGGTCTCGGACACGACGCTTATTTTATGGCTTTAGCAGGGGTCGCGGCGATTGGAACCCTCACGATTGCGACCTTGTCTTTTTATGGATTCGAGGCGCGCATCATGAGGCTGAAAGAGTCCACCCCGAAGATTGCAAGCCAGACAAAGGGTGTAAACATCGCGACGTAGACTGGACTTTGAACCGAGTCCGAGTACGGGATACAGGATTGTTGCGCAAGCGAGGGGAAGATGCTTCGGAGATACTCGGGTATTCGCCGGCGAGCTTCTTCGGCATCCGTCACGCACACGCGAAGATGCCCTGCCGGAAGTGCTCCTGCGTGGCGCAAGCTCTGGCACCGTAACGGTTGATCGGCCGCGGCCTTCCGAGGCCTGATCTCGTCCGTAACCGCGCGTCCTTGTTGTGTCCGTGCGACTAGATATTGGCGGCAGCTTATTCTTGCCCGTGCCGTGACACCGTTGTAGCGACGTCAAGTTGTTCCTTTTTCTCCGGCGCTCATACTCGGTGCCGCAAAAGTTGGTTTCTCGAAACTATGAGCAGGTCAGGTCGTGAGGCTGCATGGGACCAGCATCATTTAGTGATCCCGAGCACTACCTAACAGACAAATCTGATAGCATGTTTTGCTGTCAATAGCCTTTAGCCTGAAAGTGAGGGGGAAGATGCACGTTCTTTCCCATAAGGGTCATCATCCTGCACTCGTCCTGCCAATAGCACCGCCTGTCGAGACCGATTCGATATCCGTCGTCCGTCATTTTGCCGCCCTCAGACGCTGCATAAAACCGGTGAGTCGGTTCATTCGCGCTTACTGGAGTTTGGCAACATCTCAGGAAACCGAGGAAGAAAGGGCGGAGACGCAAAACTTCAGCATGTAAATGGACCAGGCGCTTTTGCTCACGGTCCAGATCGCCAGCCGCTTGCGATGGGTCGCCCGGGCCTTGGATTGGGTTATAGCCCAGGTCGTCGATCCGTCAGTAAAGCCTCGGTAAACATTCTGGATCGGCGGAGTTCGCTGTACCGGCCGATCATTTATCTGAAAGAACCAACCCGAGCTTGCGCCGGCAGCAAACCAATATAACGAGTGGCAGTAAGCACTATATCCAGCAGGCACGGCTCCCCAGGATGCGGTCGAGCTCGCCAATGCATTAATTGGCTTGGCACACGATTGCGACCTGCGAGATCGCAGATGCGCGCGATAAAATTTTGGCGAGCCATCCTGGATCTCGATCGCGCGAAGGACCGTTCAGCATACGAGAGTGGCTTACTTTTCTCTCCCAATGCCTGACTTTGGACTACGATATCAAGCGTATAACCTCGGTTATCACCTTAAAACCGGCCATACGTTATCAGTTCAAAACCGGCCAACGGGATTGGCCAGAGACGTGATTGTTTTACCTTGCCGCAAGGTGCGTTTGCAAGGCGTGGTTTGAGCCGATGAGTTTGTGTTTG
>JARLJJ010000675.1 GCA_031291275.1 Formivibrio sp. | reverse complement strand
GTGCACCGGGCGCTGGTTGCGCCTCGCTCCAAGCCGCAACGGCCCAGAGCATTTTTTCTTTAGACGCTGCTTTTCAGGATTTGGTTACTGTACAGCAACCATGCGTTACCGCACAGCTCCCGACTGGGGGAGACGTGTCCCCCTAATTCCGATGCGGAGCAGCGCGGGCTTTTGCGGGATGCGCCGAGGCTTTGGACGGACGCCACTGACGCAAGCAAGCCGCCCCGGTGGACGGCTTGCGGATCGAACATTTAGCGCACTTGTCGGAACAAGGATGGCCAGAAGATTGGTAAGAACATCTTTATTCCGTTAATTCCAAGCTGCCCATGTTTGAGAAGTTTCGTCATCAGAACAAGCACTGTCGCCGCATACCCGATGCCAACAAGAACTCCAAACACAAGTACGAGAATCAGGAAGACTGGCCAAGTTAAAAAATCGAAGTTGGAAAAATACCACGCCCCGTTCCGTTTAACGAACCTCGCCGTTGCACTGACATCGAGCGAGTTTCCATCTTTGGCATCGAAGTGTACTCGAACGGGGACTGAAACAATATCTCCCGTAAACTTCGGAATGCCTTCTGTCGGAATGAGGTTCAGCTCGTAATGTGGCGCACTCAATCGGTGCAGATTCTTGTCTCGGTCTGCTGGGTTAAGGCTTGGGTCCAGCGCATCGGAAGGGGCTTTAGAGTGGTCGCACACCCCCGCAATTAGTTTTGTTATCTGATCTGCATCGCTACCCGATTCTGGAACTTGAGCATGAGCATGAATAGACATTACTCCCCCCAAAAGGGCAAGCATCATCATTGAACGTACTGCTTGTCGAATTTGTTTACAATTCATCACGGGTTACTCCACCTTTGGCTTGTCAACACTCGTGGTTGTTGTGGTCATCGTTCCTTTCGCGGAACCACCTCCCGAAACCGACATACCGTTCCAGCCTACGCTCAATGAAAGCGAGCCACCCCAGCCCGGTGTAACGCCTGCCGACGCAGAAACGCCGCTTGTCCCAATGGAAGCAGATGCGTTCGCACCTACGCCAACATTTCCCGATGCCGATCCCGTGATTGTGATTGGCCCAAGCGTGATTGTTTCTGTTTGGCTGGCCGAGAGAACATAGGCACCTGCACCCGCACCTGCGCTGGCTGAAACGCCCTTATCTCCACCCAGACTTACCCCTGCATGTGCATCAGCAGTAACAGTGTGACTGTCTACTTGAGTGGTTGAGTGTGTCCCTTCGTTGATCGTAGTTGATGCAAGCGTAGCGCTTCCCTTCGCCGAAACACTCGTGTTTGTTCCATAAGAAGCCGAAGCACTCGCTTGTGCGGTTCCCACCTTGCCGGTACCAGAAAGGAAACCGTTCGACGCACTGCCCTGGGAAGCTGTTGCACTTGCGGATGCACTAGCGGAGTGATTTGAAGTCAACCATGTCCATGCTTGACACAGCATCCCATTCTTGTCGCAATGCCCATCGGCATCGACTCCCGTTAGCGGATTATTTCGCACATACGCATACAGATTGAGTGACTGCGGATCACCCATTGTTGCGTACGGCACGGGCATGATTTTCGCCGACCAGTCCGGCGACATAAACCGGCCCATCGCACTGCTGTAGTACCTAGCCCCGAAGTAGTCATTGCCGGATTCGGTATCGCGTTCCTTGCCGGTGAAATGGAGGGGCGTGGAGTCGTCGGCGGTGCCCGGAGCATACTGGTCCGGGAAGCTGTTGAGTTGATTGCCGAAAGGCAGGCTTTGAATATCGGTTTCCGGCTGTCCCACGGAGCTGGTCTGCACGCGCCGCGTTCCCAGCGGGTCGGTCAGGTGAAAATGAAGCCCGATGGGATCGTAAGTCGCCAGCAGCTTGCCCGCGCCGTAGACATTGGTGCGCTGCC
>JARLJJ010000097.1 GCA_031291275.1 Formivibrio sp. | reverse complement strand
GGTAGCGTAAGAGTTGTTGTGTAAAAGCTGAAGAGCGGGTGTATCTGGGTTGTAGAGATGAACCTAAACCCCAAACCTAGAAAGGACGATACACCCATGAGCACCTCGACAGCGCTCGTCATAGAGCCTGCCGCCAGTTGGCGGCGATTGCAACAAAGCAACGAGTTCTTTTTTCAAGACCTCGACGCGCAAATGAAAGAACATCATCGCCAGTTCCTCGAAGCCTTGATGGGCTACGAGCGCCAATATTTTCTCAACGCCCAGCCCTATGAACGCACCGATCAGCGCGTGGATCAGGCCAACGGCTTCTATCGCCGCCAACTGACCACCCGGCTGGGCGGGTTGGAACTGGCCGTGCCCCGCACCCGTTCCGGGTGTTTCCACTCGCAGGTTCTGCCGCGTTATCAGCGGCGGGAACCGGTCATTAATGAAGCCTTGAAGCAAGTTTTTCTGCTGGGGGTCTCCACTCGCCAGACCGGTCGCGCACTGGCCACGCTCGTCGAAGACGCCGTCAGCGCCGCCACCGTCAGCACCGTGGCCAAGGCTTTGGATGTTTCGGTCCTGGCCTATCACCGTCGCCAGCTCACCGATCACTACCGCTATCTCATCTTCGATGGCGTGAGCGTGCGGATTCGCCTGGTGGGCAAGGTGCAACGCCGCATGGCGCTCTGCGCCTACGGAATCACCACCGCCGGCCAGCGCGAGTTGATTGATTTCCTGCTGGTCAAGGCCGAGGCCGAAGACACTTGGTATGGCCTGCTGTGGCACTTGTGGAGCCGTGGCCTGCGGGGAAAACCGCTGGAACTCATCTCCACCGATGGCCAGCCCGGCCTCATTAAAGCCTTGGGGCGGCTCTGGCCCGCCGTACCGCATCAGCGTTGCTGGGCGCACAAGCTGCGCAACTTGGAAAACAAACTCAAAGCCTCGCAGTTGGCTTGTCTGGACCAAGCCAAACTCATCTACCAAGCCCCGCATCGAACCGAGGCGTTACATCGCTTTCGGGTCTGGAAAAAGTGCTGGCAGAAAACCGCCCCAAAAGCTGTGGCCTGCCTGGAAGCGGACTTGGAAGAATTACTGGCGTTCTTTGCCTGTCCCCCCACTCACTGGAAACGTCTGCGCACGACCAACGTCATCGAACGGTTGTTTGTGGAAGTACGCCGCCGCATCCGCACCATGTGCGCCTTTACCACCCGCGACAGTTGTGAACGTATTTTATTCAGCGTCTTTGATCGTATGAACCAACATTGGACCCACCACCCGCTCCCAGCTTTTACACACAACTCTTGACACTACCTCGATGTCCAGCTAACAAATGGACTTAATGTGGTCACCGTCTATGCCGCTGACCTTGCGGGCAACCTAACCATGACCAATTTTGCGTTGACAGTGGATTACAGCGGGAAAACGAATCCGCCGATTTTTAATCTGATCTGGCCGCAGAATGGTGACCAGGTCAGCGGTGACCAATTCACCTTGACTGGTAAATTGGAAGATTGGACGGCCACCGTCACGGCTTCATTGGTGGACACCAATGGTACAACTAATTCCTTCACCGGCTTGGTGGAACGTAACGGCAATGTGTGGATTGAAGATTTATCGCTGAATCCGGGTACGAATCTCATCACCGTCACCGCAACGGATGCGGCCAACAATATCTTCACCACCAACGTAACCATTGTCAATTTGCCAACGGCCCTGACCATCAACCCGCTTTCGGGTGATCAACTTAATGGTGTAACACTGGATAATGTCAGTGGAACAATCAACGTGAGCGGCTACACGGTATGGGTAAATGGAGTGAACGCGACCCAGGATGGTAGTGGGAACTGGAATGCCACCAACGTATCAATAGGAACTGGAGGAACCGCGGTTATTCAGGCGCGAGCCATTCCTAATTCCGATAATGGCGGTTACGGTTCTTTCACGCAATCTGTCAACCCAAATTCGCCGGACAGCATTACGGCGCAAACGCAAACAAATACGCCAACCATTGTTTATATGGCCTACTACGATGGTGATTATAATTGCACCGAGACGGTGGGGCCACGTTCGAGTGAAAACGCTTTGGAGACGACCCATTTTGTTAGTCAATTTGCCACTAACAGTAACGGTACCAATGGTGGCAGCGGAAGTTTTGGCTCCTCTGAAAATGACGTGACGTATGGATATAATGTCAGTGACACATATGTCTGGCCATCAGACATTGGCCCTGTAACCAAATCCATGACTGTGACATATGCCGGAACAAATTGGTGGAACACTTATTGGTTGCAGACGAATATCCCCGTAGCCGGCACTTACCAAGCATCAGGGGATGTGCTGACAAAAGTCTATGGGGGAGCCGCCATCTTTGGCGGCATGGTGGCAGTAATCTGGAGTCAACCAGCCGAGCATTATAGCTACACCGACAATGGAGCAGGTCTCGTTCATACTTGGGATACAACACGAAATTACACGTCGGAATTGAGGCTGCGAACGGGAGGCAAAGCGACACCGCAACGCCAGAACCTGTTTGCCATCCATGCTTCGGCGACGGCCTATCCCAATCTAGATCCAGCACACGATGGTTTGAACAGTCAGGCTGCTTACTGGAATGATTTCTACCCGCAATGGGGCGCATATACCGTGACGCCAGCAGCTATTCGAGTGCTGGGCAAACAATTGGGGGCGGATGGAAATCTTTACACCACATTGCCGGACGGAGCCGACATCAGTGTGATGCCTATTGTGGCCGCGCAACGCTACACGGCTTCCGTAGGCGCGCGAAAATACAAGTTGCACATAGTGGTCAATGGAACGACTCCATTGGCGGAGGATCGAATTGTGCGGGACGCATATTTTTGTGTGGGACAAAAATTAACTTTTCAAGCTGTGTTTTCCCCTGACGTTCCAAACTTAAACTATGCCAGTCCCATATGGAACTACACTGCGGATTACATCAACAATCATTGGACTGATGCAAACGGGTGTGAAGAATACAACATTGCGCCCATTCCAGCCATGTCCAATCCGACAACAGCTTGGTTTTACAACAAGCAGACCCAAGACGTTACCGCCAATCTTGGCATGTATTGCAAGTTTAACAACGGCCAGTCTGTTTATTTGGTTCGGCAAGGAAAGTTCAACGTCTTTACTCCAAGCATAAGCTTCGCCCCAGGACACGGTGCTGAGGTTGAGGTTCGGCATGGGACTTACCTTAATTCTGCGGCGGTTCTATTCGGTGTTGGAGATGAATACGGAGGGGGTGCGATGCAGTTCTCTGGAGTCATAACAACAATTCCTAAATTTCCGGGACAGGCGATGGCGACGCAATTGATTAATCGGCAAGCCTCCATTGATGGAATTCCATTCGGAACTGGCGGAACAAACGAATTGGACAATTCTGAAATCTATCCAGATTCTCAAACAAGCCTGACCAATGATCCTGCCCATCCCAATTTTAATCCTCTGGGCGTGGTGGATTTTTCTGACCAGCCGGCAATTCCAATTACGGTTGCTTCATGGGCGCCGGGCAACGATCACTTTAATACTTTCTTTCGATTCAAGCCAGATGGTGACTCCGATAATATTTATGTGACATTGGGACGGGCTGATTGGGATTGGCATGGGTACGTGGAGTATACTGGCGGGATTCCTTATAATCCATGGACATTGAGCAACTGGACTATTTCAGGTGGTGTTGTCGGCGGGCCAACTTTCAACCAAGTGAACGATTTTCCAATATGGCCAGC
>JARLJJ010000674.1 GCA_031291275.1 Formivibrio sp. | reverse complement strand
TATCGCTTCAAGAACAGTTCCACCAAAACTAACAAGGAGGGGATCACTAGAAAACCAGAGGTGAGCTGAGCCATACTGAGGCTCTTCGGGGGGGTCAGATTTCAGTGCAAAACCCGGGTCAGAATTGGGCGCAAATTAACAGCCTCAACATTCATCGCCCTCATGGGCGTAGGCATCCTTCATGAATTGGGTCGAAGAAATTTCATACGTCTTCAATTTGCTGTGAATCGTTTTGTAGTCAATGTGAAGCAATCTGGCAGCCATCGCTTTGTTGCCATTTGTCAGTGACAAAGTTCGTAGAAGAATCGTACGTTCCACTAGAACGTGTATCTGTACAGTTAATTCCGTTAACGACAAACCAACCCCAGATTCCAGGAGTTCGTCTGCGCCACGCAGCGGACAAACCAGGGCGCCACCGATTTCAGACCAACACTGCTGAGGGGTGTCTGTGGCTAAAGATTTCGGCAAAGAGGCATGTCTACTAAGCATCTCAAAGTGCACAGGAGTCATCATGCCATCTGGGCTATCACACACCAGTACGGCCCGACGCAACTGGTTGCGCAATTCACGAGCGTTGCCTGGCCAGTGATATCCCTGAACAAGCTCCCACGCAGAGGGTGACAAACCATGCACTTGTTTAGTCAATTCCTTATTCGTCAGAGTCAGGAAGCGATTGACCAGAAAAGCAAGATCCTCTTTTCGCTCACGTAATGGCGGGATATTGATCGTGTATTCAGCGAGACGGTGATAGAGATCCCCACGAAATGTTTTCTTGTCTACCATGGCCAACAGATCTGCATTGGTCGCTGCCACTACCCTGAAATCCACCTCCAACTCCTTGTCACTCCCGATCCGATGGACTCGCCGCGTCTCAAGAACTCGGAGCAACTTCCCCTGCATTGCCATTGGCAAGTTGCCAATTTCATCCAGGAAAATGGTTCCGCCGTCTGCCAACTCGAAAGCCCCTTTTTTTGCTTGATACGCACCTGTAAAGGCTCCTTTTTCATGCCCAAATAGTTCGCTCTCAATCAGTGAATCCGAAATGGCGCCGCAGTCCACTGCAACGAGTGGTTTTGTGGATCCTCGTAAGCTTTGAATATGGATTGCCTGGGATATCAATTCCTTCCCAGTCCCGGACTCGCCTGTTACCAGTATCGAGAAGTTGGTTTTTGCCACACGCTCCACTTCCTTCTGGATGCCTTGAATAACAGTGCTATTTCCCATGGCTTGCAACAGAGAATCCGACCGGCGCGTTAAGTTGGCGATTTCCCGAACCTGGCTCTTCTGTGCTTGCTCTTCGATGGCGCAACGCAAAGTGAGAATGACATCCTCATTTTTGAAGGGTTTGGTTACGTAGTCCCAAGCGCCGGCTCGGACAGCTCGAACGGCATCATGCGTTTTGCCATTAGCGGTGACCATAATTACGGGCATGGTTTTATCGTGTGTATAAGTCCACTCAAGGACTTCGAAACCATCCATGCCAGGCAGACCAACATCCAGGAGCATCGCGTCAGGCGCTTCTTTGCGGATACTATCCAGTGCTTCCTCTCCACTCGCAGCCAACAATGGCGTGAACCCCGCCTGTCGCATGAGATTGGATAGAACCCACCGTTCGTCCTCTGAATCGTCGACTATCAATACCTTGGCTTTGACTGCTCTAGTGGTCACAACATTTCTTTGGTTGTCATCCATCATTCCGTCTTCCCTTTCTCTAATGATGGGAGTAAATGCCTTACCAAAATATCAGCATGTAAAAATGGTTCGACTGAATGAGTCAGTCCCAAAAACAGCACGCCAATCTCATCAGTCATGAGAGTGGTATTGATCCGTTCTGCAATGAACTTATCCCGTTCAAAGAGCAATCTACGACTTTGTTCCTCACGTAGGTTTTCATTGCCGGGATTACTGTCGCGTAATACACCCTGGTGGAACTGGTATTCCTCTATCAGTAGACGAGGGTCTTCAGTACCCATCAACTGGGCACCTTGTGCCATTAGCTCGACAAGAAGCTGATGATTTCTGCTCCCTTGTGCTGCAACATCCTTGACGATATCCGCTTCCTTTCCGCAAAGGGGTAACCCGTCCTGATACAAACGGACAGATACATATGGCAATTCCAGTGCAGTGATCAGTTGGCGAATACCGATCCATATTTCATCAATCGACTTGAGATGTTCAATCCACCTCTCATGACCGTACCGGGAAACGTACTCCTGCTTGATTTGTTCAAGCAGCGAACCCATGTCTTGTTCGGCATGGATAATTGGAATCACAATTAGCGTACGCATAAAGCTTGCTTGGCGCTGATATGTGATTGGAGGAGCCACGCATCGTCACCCGCGCTTAGCATGTCCGTAAACGCATGAAATCTGCATCCATCAAGATTTAATACGGTACCAGCGGACGAATTTATCCATGACGATGCTTGCCGTTTGTCATGTCTCCAAGATTGCTGCTTTGATTTCGCCAGGACGAAATCAACACAACCCAACACATTTCGTAAGCAATTTTGTAATGAAACGGGGAGGTAAAAGGAGAAAATGATTGGAATTTCTAGAAAAAAATCCGTCTTCATCGAAGGAGTTGCCTCCAATACATGCGTGCTGCGATTTTTATTCAAAGCTAAATGAAAGCGCGAAGCTTAGTCGCAAATATAGGTCTGTTTTTACAAAGCGCAAGACAAAATAAAGCATTAAAAATGGAATATCTATTTTAATAACTTATATTATGATTACATGTTTGTAATATTTTGAGTGGAATTAACGCGATCCGAGTCGTCATCACGAACGACTACTATATTGTGTTACCTGAGTTTAGTAAGCGACTATTCGAAGAGCAGGATTTGGCACGATTCAACCGGATGACAATTTGAATGCCGTCATTCAATTCCGGTGCGAGGACAAAACGCGGTAACAGATGCATGACGGACAGAGTATCTGTGGTGTTACCGTACATCCTAAACCTTCCAGCCTTCCACGTTAAAAATCGTTACTTTCCAGAGAATGCAGCATCAGAAATCTAGCAATCCACTCTTCGCCTGCTCAACGACTGGCATGCGCACAAAGGAAATGCGGAGCATCCACATTTCCTTCGGTCACTGACGCTGATGTGCGCTTACTTAATCAAGGAGTGACAGGCGCATTGCTAGGCAAGTAGAAATATAAATTAGGATCGGGGCGCCCATATTCGACATGCCCGCTGCCTGCGTACTGGTAATTATAGGAACCTGCCGGTCCTGAGATCGGTATGCTGAGGGTTACGGGCAAAGGATTAGTCGGATTAATAGCATCTGTAAGTACGCGCTTTGATACCTGTTGGCCCAAGGAATTTTTCAAGCTTCCCGAATCGCAAATTAATATCCGTCCGTGGCCGATATCTTCCGCATCCGGGCCGCCCCGTACGGCCTTGATTGATCCACCAGCGATGGTTACTTGTGCCCCGCAGCCCCCTTGAAAGAAACCTGTTTGGCTTCCTCCGCCGATACCCGCTCCGGAGTATGGTCCAACCCCGCCCCCTATTGCAGTGATGGTGCCACCTTTAATTGTGACCCAGCCGCCGTGGCCACGTTCGCCTCCTCCAATTCCAGCCGCATTAAAACCGCCAAATGCGTTTACTGTTCCACCGGTGATCATAGTGTTCGCACCAGTTCCAGCATATCCTCCTCCGATACCGGCACCGCCACCACCAGCGCTGCCGGAACTGCCGCCGCTTGCCTCTACAATACCCCCGGTTATTGTGATATTTCCGGCATTGCCACCGCTATTCGGTCCTCCACCAATGCCTGCCGATCCGTGATAGACAGGGCCTCCTCCCTCGCCACCATGTGCTATGACATGGCCTCCGTTGATAGTGACAGTGCCGCCATTTTCGTCCGCACCACCACCAATGCCCGCCCCATAGGCACCAATTGCATTCACTGTTCCACCATTGATGGTCACTAAAGCGCCATTTTTCCCGGCACCTATACCTGCCCCACCATTTTTGCCAGCCAATGCAGTGACATTCCCGCCCTGGATGGTGATAAGACAGTTACCAATCGGATTTTTGGTGTTAGTACTGTTACCAATACCGGCCGCGTTGAAGTTACCCTCTGCTGTGATGGTTCCATCAATGATTTCAATTTTTCCGCACGTCCCCCCTTCTCCTGCACCAATACCGGAAGCATATTGGCCACCCTTTGCGGTGATAACGCCACCATTGATAATCAGGTTTCCTCCGTTTCCACCGCCGTCCTTAACCCTACGGCCACCGCCGATACCTGCGCCCCAAGTGCCCCCTGTCGCGCTGACTGTGCCCCCATCGATATTGATGCTCCCGTTTGATCCGCCGTTTCCACCACCAATCCCTGCTGCGGCTTCTCCGCCTTGCGCCGTGATATTGCCACCCCCTATGGTGACAGTACCACTCGATTTTCCATTTGAACCGCCGATGCCTGCCGCATTCTTGCCGCCAGTTACTGTAATGGAATCAGTATTATCTTCTGCTTGGTTGATATATAAGAAAGCGTCCTGATTAACCTTAATTCCTGGATTATTGTCGCTACCGGTCAATACATTGTGGCCGATGAGCAGTAGCTTTACATTCATGCCAACGTCAAGAGGTGCTTGCCCCTCAGGCTTAAGCCAAACATTTTCCAGCGTGAGAATGACCTTGCAGGTAGTTTCGACAGAAATGCTTTTGTTGTAAAACGTGCCTTCCGTTCCAATGATCAGGTACGGCTTACATTGATCAATAACGATAGGACGAATTCCTAATTCGTTCAGGTTTATAATTATGGGTGGAGCGGTTAGGGGCGGGGACTCATCTGCTCCGTTAACACCGTCGGATGCGCTCGCATTGTTCACAACAAGAGAACTTGCGGCGATACAAATCAACCGAAAAAGTATCTTCATTTACTCATCCTCAAAGGCTGCTTGGAATATCACTTGGCGAAGAAATCCTGATCCAGTCGATCTATTGCCGCGTACATTCCCCAGTTCAAGTTTAAAAGCACAGAAAATTTCTACGATTTTTCAGAGTAGTAACTTAAATTACCTTTACATACAAAATCTTTACACTATTAGAAATTTAACGATAAACGGCTTTCCCGTGAAGAAATAAGTTTGTCTGAACAATTGCCACGGGGGAATGCAGGAGGGCTGACCGATCAACTTTGGAAGCCGAAGTTGACTGGGTGCGGAGTCCAATGACTCCTTGGGACACGATCCAAACGACTTGCATTCATAGCGGTCACTTGAAATCAGTGGCTCAAGACAAGACCATCAGCAGGGTGGCTCACAAGCTCTGGAGTGTGGCGTCAGCATCATCTGCGTCTACACAGTGACAGCATCCAGCTTCCCAAAGATGTTTTCACCTTTGGCGTGTTGAAAATCTACCAGTATTTTTCAAACGCCATCTGACCAAGAACACCGCGTCGAGTGGTGCTGAAACCGCGTTCACTGAGCATTTTCCGTAAATCGCGGGCCAATTCCGGATTACCGCAGATCATTAAACGCGAAGCTTCGACACTAAGCACCCTCCCCGCCGCCTCTTCCAGCCGACCTTCTTTTAACAGCTGGGGGATACGAACGGTCAACGCGGTTGCATCAGGCTCCCGGGTTACCACAGGGATATAGGTGAGCTGCGTCCCTTTATTGGTAAATGATTCCTCGCTCGCAAGCGCTCCAATTTCGTCGCGGTAAGCAAGTTCGGCAGCTTTCCGGACGCTATGCACGACAATCAATCGTTCAAATTTTTGCCACACCGCAGGATCGCGCAGAATGGAAATAAAGGGTCCAAGCCCGGTCCCACTCGCCAGCAGCCAGAGATCACGACCAGGACTTAATTGGTCAAGGGTGAGAAAACCATAGCAAGCTTTATCTACAAAAATGGTTTGACCAAGCTGCAACGTGGCTAACGCCGAGGAAAATGCTCCGCCAGGAACCAGGATGACAAGGAATTCGAGGTAGTCGTCATTCGACGAAGACACCATTGAATAGGGTCGCCAGATCAGAGTGCCATCCAGCGAAGTGATCCCCAATCGCGCATAATGGCCCGGTGTAAACCGGAAAGCACTATCGCGTGTCGTTCGAAAAGAGAACATGTTTGAAGTCCAATGCCGGATCGACAACACATGCTCGGACGTCCATTTTTCCTTAGTGATCGATTCGCTGATCGGCCGCAGGCTGGATTCATCGGTATGATCCATTATCGTTCTCCCTGGTCTGGCTTTTGACAAAGCGTTGATGGGGCATTCGCTAGCAAGATTCCTACAGTTATGCGGCCCGGTCAGCTTGGTGTTCATATTCAGTTTCGGGGGCCAACTCAAGAGCAGGAAGCATTCTTGAGTTGGAGCGACTCAATTCCCTTAGCCAGCTTGAGAATCCGCAAGTTGCTGGCGCCGGTATCCGCCCTGGCGTTCCAGCATCCAGCATGGATATTCACGTGGCAAGGCACTCACCTTGTCGAGTTCGGCCAATTCTTCCGGGCTAAGTTTGATTGCCGTAGCCGAGATGTTGTCATCAAGCTGATCGACACGCTTGGCGCCGATGATCACACTGGTCACTGCCGACTGGTGCAGCAGCCAGGCCAAGGCGATCTGCGCTACCGATACACCGCGCGGTTCGGCTAATTTGCGCATCACATCGACGCAATCGAAAGCGCGTTCTTTGTCGATCAACGGGAAATCAAAGGTGATGCGGCGGCTGCCGGCCTCGGCTTGCCCGTCGCGGCTGTATTTGCCGCTGAGCAGGCCACCAGCGAGCGGGCTCCACACCATCAGGCCAACCTTTTCGTTGTTCAGCATCGGGACAACTTCGCGCTCCAGATCGCGCCCGGCTATCGTGTAATACGCCTGCAGCGATTCAAAGCGTGCCAACCCGAGGCGTTCCGAAATACCCAGTGCCTTCATGATCTGCCAGGCGGCCCAGTTCGATACTCCCAGATAGCGCACATGCCCCTGCTGTACCAGGGTATCCAGCGCGCGCAGCGCTTCCTCGATCGGTGTCGCGGGGTCGAATCCGTGGATTTGGTAGAGATCGATATGCTCAAGCTGCAGGCGCTGCAGGCTGGCCTTCACCGCATCCATGATGTGATAGCGCGACATTCCGCGCGAATTAGTGCTCTTGCTGCCGGTCTCGCCAAAAACCTTGGTAGCCACCACGACATTCTCGCGCGGCACTTTCAGGTTTTTCAGCGCCTGACCGGTGATGATCTCGGAACGGCCATCCGAATAGACGTCGGCGGTATCGATAAAATTGATGCCGGCATCAAGCGAACGCCCAATCAGCGCTTCCGCATCGCCCTGCTGCAGCTTGCCGATCTGCCCCCACATCCCCTCCTCGCCACCGAAGGTCATGGTGCCCAGACACAGCTCGGATACGAAAAGACCGGTGTTACCAAACTTTTTGTAACGCATATCAAAACCCTCGCGAAATAGCACTGAAAACCCTCTCCGGCACTAACGTATGCCGGAGAACCTTGTTGCGCATCGCCCGATACCCATGGCCAATCCAAATATTAGGTTCTGCTGAAGTATTACCGCAACCACAGATGTTTGTCCTGCTGGCGGCAGTCAGAAGATAGATGGGCGGCTGCACTCGATTCACCATGCTGAACACGCGGTCCTCTGTACATGCATCTGCGCCAGCGCCGCCACCAATGACTTCTAACCTCGGTTTATTTCCGATACCCGACGTTCATGCTATGTGGGTGTTGGGCGTCAGCCCAATGATCAAGCTTCTGGGGTTCCCGTGTCCTTGCTACCTTGGTCAAGTTCATTGCGCGCGGTGCTTGCCAGGAGCTGGTACTTCCGGCGAAAGGCGTCAAGGGTTTCCTCTTCCAGTTCCTCCAGGTCAAGCAATGCATTGTGCGCACCCGTCGTTGCGCGGATCAGTTCATCAAGCTTGATTTGAATGGCCTCGGTGTCTCGGTTTTGCGTGTTCTGAATCAAGAACACCATCAAGAAAGTGATAATCGTCGTTCCTGTGTTTATAACGAGCTGCCAAGTATCACTGAACGCAAAGAGTGGTCCTGTGACAATCCAAACGACTATCACCGCGACGGCCAGCGCAAAGGTTCGTGGCCGGCCGCAGAAGTGTGAGGCCGACTTCGAAAATCGGCCGTACCAAGTGGCAGTTTGCATGCAGGGTATCTCCTTCTGATGCCTAACGATGTTGGGTATGGCTGGAGCGATAGAAATCGACAGCCCCGCTGAAAATGTCGAAATTCTCTTTGCTTAATGGTGTGCGGGAATTGAGCACCAGGATTCCTGCATGGATTCATGATCAAGTATTCGAGCATGCACCCTTCCATTGGGGACGCCACCATCGTAGGCCATCATGGGTGACGATTCAGTTCGCCTGCGAACATAGCGCTGCAGATGCTGCGCGGCATGCTGATGGAGAAGCCGCTGCGTTGCCGAAGCGGCAATTTGTTGGGCTCGTCCAACTTTCTCATCACATTGGCAATCGCCATCTCTTCAATAAGTAACGTGAGCTTCTCAGGAGTGTCAGCAATCGTAATCTAGCGCACATGGCACAACAGATTGGTTGCAATATCGGCACAAGCACTAAAACTGATGAAAACATGGATGCCGCCATTCTCCTTACTACTGTGCGCTACCGAACGGTTTTATATAAGGAAAATGAGCATCATCGGGAAAATGCGACTTTGTATTCTTCTTGAGGATTTGGATTGCCTATGAGAACCGTCACCACACAGCGAAGCCCTGCCGCTGGGAAAAACGATCCGTCCAAGATGAAGGACACAAAGGAAATGAAATCTCTGCGAAAGCAGGCAGAAGCCATTTCCCGCGAGCAATCGGCTATCTCGCCGGAGGCACTGGCAGCAATGTCGCCAGAAGCCACGCGCCTGATGATGCACGAGCTTCACGTACATCAGATCGAATTGGAGATGCAGAACGACGAACTTCGCCAGTCCCAACTTGCATTGGACACCTCGTTTGCACGTTATTTCGATCTCTATGACTTGGCACCCGTCGGTTATTGCACGCTCAGCAAGTCAGGTCAGATTCTGCAAACCAATCTCCTCACCTCTACGTTGTTGGGTGCGGCCCGCAGTGCGTTAGTAGGGAAACTGCTATCCCGCTTTCTTGTCAAGGAAGACGCTAACAGCTACCACCTGCACCTCAAACAACTCCTTGAAAATGCAGAGCCCCAAACTTGCGAATTGCGCATTGTGAACAGCGATGGCAAGCCATTCTGGGTACAACTGGCCACTAGCGTTGGGCAAGAGGAAGACGGCGCAACGGTGCTGCGTGTGGTGCTCATTGACATCGACAAGCGAAAACAGGCTGAAGCCGCGTTGCAAAAGAGTGAGGCCTTCAACAGCGCGATCATTGACTCGCTCGACGCTGAAATTGCCGTCGTGGACCGCGAGGGCAGAATCATCGCAGTGAATCAATCCTGGCGGCGTTTTTTTTCAAAAAATGTCGTCAAGACTGGCCAGTCCGAATCCGCGATCACGGTCGGGGCCAATTATCTGGAAGCGTGCCAAGCTGTCTCTGGAAGCAAGAAGGCTAACGCCCTCAACCTCCACGATGGCATCCAAGCAGTAATCAATGGTCGTTTGCTCAAATTCAGTCTGGACTATCCCTTTCATTCGGCGGAGCAACAACGCTGGTTCTGTATGCGCGTGACACCTTTGGGCGACGGGGCGGTCATTGCACATACGAACATCACCCAACTCAAATTGGCCGAAAATGCCTTGCGTGAACAGTTGGAGTTTTTTCATCTGATTGCCGAGAATATTGGTGACTTCATCGCCGTTTTTGATTCGCACGGGCAACAACTCTACAACAGCCCTTCGTACGTGAAATTTTTCGGCGACACGAATGCCATGGATGGGTCAAACGCCTATGCCAAAACCCATCCGGAAGACCGGGAGCGCCTCAAACAAATTTTCAGGGAAACCGTGCAAACCGGTGAAGGACGTCAGACCCACTATCGAATCCTGATGGCCAACGGCGATATTCGTGAAATGGAATCGGCCGGTAGTGTGATCCGGGATAACCAAGGCCAGGTCGAGCGGGTGCTCGTCGTTTCTCGCGACGTCACTGAACGCAAGCTGGTCGAGGACCAGGTGCGTCAACTGGCGTTCCATGATGCGCTTACCAAACTCCCTAACCGGCGTCTGCTCAATGATCGTTTGAGTCAAGCGGTGGCGGCAAGCAACCGCCGTGCGCATTTTGCCGCGCTGATGTTCCTCGATCTGGATAACTTCAAGCAACTTAATGACGTCCATGGGCATGCGGTAGGCGATTTGCTCCTGGTTCAGGTGGCAGATCGACTTAAAGCGTGTGTCCGGGAGATGGACACCGTGGCGCGCTTTGGCGGGGATGAATTTGTGGTCATGATCAGCGAGCTGGATGCGGACCACAAAGAATCCATGGCCCAAGCGGGCTTGATCGCCGAGAAAGTCCGTGCCACCCTGGCAACCCCATATCTGCTGACCGTCAGCAGCGAAGGACTGCCCGACACGCACATTGAATATCGGTGCACGGCAAGCATCGGCGTGGCGCTGTTCGCCAACCATCACTCCAGTAAGGACATTCTCAAGTGGGCGGATTCCGCGATGTATCAAGCCAAGGCGACCGGGCGCAACGCGATTCGGCTTGTTGATACAAAGAACTAAGAGACCGGATGGAACTGCATACCGTTGGGATCTTGATGTTCGCGGACGACTTAGCCAAGAGCAGCATCGCATGTCAGCGTCAATTCAAACCAGAATACGCTGCCGACACCCAAGGTACTGTCGACGCCGATGGTGCCACCCATCCAGTCGATCAGGCGCTTGCAGACGACCAAGCCGATTCCCGTGCCAGCCTCGTCGCTGGACTCCCGGCCCAGCCGATTGAAGGGCTGGAAGAGCTGCGCGATCAGTTCCGGGGTCAAACCCTCACCGTTGTCACGCACGCTGATGCGGATTGCATTGTCACCAGAAAGCACAGTATCGACGGCGACCGTTCCCCCTACCCGGTTGTACTTGATGGCATTGGACAGCAGGTTGATCAGCACCTGCTTGACCCGCATGTGGTCGACATTGACCAGGACCGGCGTCGCGAACTCCGTAAAAGTGACGCAGATGCCGTATTTTTGCGCCTGCGGTTCGATCATCGCCTGACATTCTTCAAAAACGGCGGCGAGCGACACAGCTTCAATCGACAGTGTCGATTTCCCCGACTCGATCACTGCCAGGTCGAGAATTTCGTTGATCAGTTCGAGCAGATACCAGCCGGACTTGAGAATCTGGTCGATGCTTTTCTTCTGGCCCGGCGTCGGTGGCACAACAGCCGATTCGAGAAGCTGTGCAAAGCCGAGGATCGAATTTAGCGGTGTGCGCAACTCATGACTCATGCTTGACAGAAATTCTGATTTCGCGAGGTTGGCTTTTTGCGCCAGCTGCGTCGCATTCTCGAGTTCAACGTTCTTTTCCAGCAACGTTACCTCGAACCGAGTTCGCTCGGCATCCGCCAGTTTACGCGCGGTGTTGTCGGTGCCAATCAGCAGGTAACCGATGATCAGGTCCTTATCGTCGCGCAGCGCGGTGACCGAGACGAGCGCCGGGAAGCGGCTTCCGTCGCTACGGATGAAAGTCAGTTCGTAGATGTCCTCGATGCCGCGCGACGCTTTGAACACCAGCGCCTCTAGGCCGGGAGCCAGCGGTCTTCCCTGTTCATTGGACAAGGCATTGGCACGTGCGATCACTTCCTGCGGATCACAGAGGTCGGCAGGGGTCAGTTTGTCGATCACCTCGTCGGCCGGATAGCCGAGCATGCGCTGCGCGCCGACATTGAAAACCTGGATGACACCGTGAACGTCGGTGGCAACGCTCAAGAAATTAACGCTGTTGAAGATCGCGCGCTGCAACGCGCCCGACTTGCGCCGTTCGTCCTCGAAGCGCTTGCGTTCACTGATGTCGATCAGCATCACACGCAGCTCCGGCGTGCCATCGGCCTGTTGCGCAAGGCGGCCTTCGATCCGCGTCCAGGTCGGCGCGTTGCGGCCATTGAGCAGGCGCAGTTCGCAGACCAGCGCAACTCCGTTTTCGATGAGCTGTTGGCGCTTCTGGTAAAAGAGATCAGCGTATTCGTTGCCGATAAAACGCGACAGCGGCTTGCCGACCAGCGCCTCGCGCGTCACGCCAAGCAGATTGGCTGCAGCGAGATTGGCCTGCACAATCTGCCCCGACACGCTGAGCGTGCAATAGGCGATCGGCGCCAGGTCATAGAGATCGAAATAGCGTTCGCGCGCCACGTCGAGCGCGAACTGCGAGGCACGCAGTTCTTCGTTCTGCATTTCCAGTTCAATCTGATGCACGCGCAGATCGTGCAACATCTGCTCGGCCGCTTCGGGTGACAGCGCCGTCAACACGGCCGCCGACTGCTGCTCATATTCACAACATGCGGCTTCGGCGCGCTGGCGCAGCGCGGCTGCCACACCGGGCTTTTGATTGGGGCGATTCATTTCACACTGCCTGCGCTTGGCTGCATGGCCACCGGCCGTTCGGTGGTGGCAATGGCATACATTTCCCCCTTCCCATCGAGCAGTGCCGTCGAGGTGATCGAGACGTCGATCCGCGCGCCGTCGCTGGCGATCCGTTGGCTCAAGTAGGGTTGCAGAATTTGCTTGCGGCCCAGCGCACGCACGGTCGCCAATGCCTCGTCGCGCCGTTCCGGCGGGATGCGCGTACTGACATTGAGGCTCAGCGCCTGATCTTCGCTCCAGCCGTAGATCCTTGCTGCACCCGGATTCCAGGCCAGGATGCGACCATCGAGATCCTGCACGGTGATGGCGTCCTGCGCGTCGCGAACGACAACCGCCAGACGCAGCAGTTCGTTGGCTTTACGCAAGGCATCGCGGACCTGCACGGTTTCGGTGATGTCGACGAAGGACAGCACCGCGCCCTCGATCACGTTGTCGAGCGTGCGGTAGGGCTGGATGCGCATCGAGTACCATCGTCCGGCCGTGGTCTGAACCTCGAGCACCTTGGGCACCATTGTCTGCAGCACGTCCTGCGTGTCAGCAATCAGGCTGCTGTACCCGACCAGATTGGAGACCATGTGCGCAACTGGCCGCCCAACGTCACTCAGGATCAGGTTGATGATCGCGCTCGCGGAAGGCGTGAAGCGCACGATGTGCAGTTGATGATCAACAAAGACGGTAGCGATACCGGTGCCCGCGAGCAGGTTATTCATGTCATTGTTGAGCCGCGTGAGGTCGGTCACCTTGGTATTGAGTTCGGCATTGACCGTCGCCAGCTCCTCGTTGACCGACTGCAACTCTTCCTTGGACGTTTCCATCTCCTCGTTGGTCGATTGCAACTCCTCGTTAACCGACTGCATTTCTTCGTTCGACGATTTGAGCTCTTCGTTCGAACTCTCGAGTTCCTCATGCGTGCTCTGCAGGTAATCGTCCTTGGCGCGCAGCTCGTCACGCAGCGCGGCGATCAGTACCGCAGACTCGCTTTCGATATCGACGACCACACCATCCGTGACGGCGACCGGAGCTGGAGCGACAGCGTCCGGCGCCTGCTCAAAGATAACGAGATAGAGCAGCGAATCGTTCGCCGGATTTGACGCATCCGACTCGGATGGCGCCGCCGCCAGTGGGCAGACGGCCAGGTTGACGCGGGTAAAATGGCCGTTGGTCTTGACGTTGAGGCTCGGGATGCGCACGCTCTGACGACTGGCTGCGACTTGATGCAACGCCATGCCGAGCGCCTGGCGCAGGCCCTCGCGCGCCATCTTGAGGATATTGCTGACGCCAGTCTCGCCCGGCGCCAGTTCCAAATACATGCCACTGCGCCCGTGCAAATAAAGAATATCGCCACGCTCGGTAACGAGGGCCGCAGTCGGTGCCAGGTGCTGCAGCAGCGCCTGTTCGGTGAGCTCGCGCAATGGCCGTTTAAGCGGTGCGGTAGTCTTGCTCTGGACACCGGCCAACGTCGCATTGAGCGCGCTCAGTGGCGGCGTCTGGCGGCTCACGAGCAGGCGCGGTTGGCTCTGCAAGCCATCCTTGCGTTGATAGAGCTTGGCCTTACGATCGACCACGGCAAACAAGTCGTTAAAGTCGCCGATGCCTTCCGAGGTCCCGAGAAAGAGCATGCCGCTTGGCTTGAGCGCGTAGTGGAAAAGCGGGATCAGCTTCCTTTGTAGTTCGGCACCCAGATAGATCAGCAGGTTGCGGCAACTGATCAGGTCGAGTCTGGAAAATGGCGGGTCCTTGATCACATCCTGCTCGGAGAAAACCAGCGCGTCGCGCAAGCTCTTGTGTACACGGTAGACGCCATCGGGCTGGACAATGAAGAAGCGCGCCAGGCGTTCGGGGCTGATGTCAGCGGCGATGCTCGCCGGGTAGAGTGCGGCGCGCGCAGTGGCAATCGCCCGGCTATCGATGTCGGTGGCGAAGACCTGCAGGGTATGGCTCTGCTTGGCCGCTTCCATGCCTTCTTGCAGCAACATGGCGATCGAATAGGCCTCTTCGCCAGTCGAACAGCCCGTCGTCCACACGCGAATGACGTCGCCGGACGCTCGCCGGCTGGTGAAAAGCCTCGGGATAACCTCGTCCTCAAGCACTTTGAACGCCCCAGGATCGCGAAAGAATTGGGTGACGCCAATCAACAGGTCATGAAACAGCGACTCGGTCTCCGCCGGCGTTTGCTGCAGGTAGTGCAGATAGCGCTCGATGGCGTCGATTTGGTGTACCGCCATGCGCCGTTCGATGCGGCGCAGGATAGTGTTCGGCTTGTACTGCGAGAAATCGTGCCCAGTCTGCGCGCGCAGCAGGATAAAGATTTTCTTCAGCGCGCTTTCGCTCTTCGGTGTCGGCGAGCTGGCCGGATGGCGCGACTTGCCAAAGGCATGCTGGGTGTAGGCCATAAGCTGGGCGGGCATCTCCGCTGGCGGCAACACGTAATCGACGAGACCGGTGGCAATGGCGCTACGCGGCATGCCGTCGTACACGGTCGATTCGGGATTCTGCACCATGACCATGCCGCCTTCGCCCTTGATCGCACGCACGCCAAGCGTGCCGTCGCTAGCGGTGCCCGAGAGCACGATACCGATCGCCCGTTCGTGCTGATCCTGCGCCAGCGAGCGGAAGAAGAAGTCAATCGGCAGACGTTGGCCGCGCTCCGCCGACGGATCGAGTAACTGCAGCGTGCCGTTGAGAAACGCCATGTCGTGCCCGGGAGGAATGATATAAACATGATTGGCCTGCACCACCATGCCGTCCTCGACTTCGACGACCGGCAGGCGCGTACAGCGCCCGATCAGTTCGGCAAGCAAGCTCTTGTGTTCCGGCGACAGGTGTTGCACCAGAACGAAGGCCATTCCCGGGTAGCTATCGGTGGGCAGGCCGGAGAAAAATGCCTCAAAGGCCGCCAAACCGCCCGCCGACGCGCCGATTCCAACGATAGGAAAAGCGGGCACCGAGTGGGCTTCAAACGCAACAGGCGCAGGCGAGGTATCGATGGGTTGAGGCGGTGTTTTGCGGCGTTTTTGGGGCACAAGTTTCCTCCGGTGCCGACGGCACCTTCTTAGCCCATAGTACGCGGATTAGCGCCAAGTACCGAGGCTAATTACTTACGCGTAAATCGACCGGAACCGGCTTGTCAAAGGCTCTCAGATTATCGCCCTCGCCTTGAACGACGCGGTCTGCCAAACGCACGACAACCGGCCACTGACTGGCGGCGAAATATTAGATTAGAGAGTAATAATGGGCGGAGATCTCGCGATCGCCGGATAGAATTTGTTTCATCTGGCGGCAGCGAGCAGGTCGGAAAACGCTTCGCTTTTAGCTTCGCTAAACCCGCGTTTTCAACCTGCCTCCGAGTTGATCAGGATAATTTCTGACCGAGCAGCCGCACTCTCGATGGTCACATTTGCACGGCCTGTTGCATGAATGATTCCGCCTAATCCGCGCCATTGTTAAGCGCATCTCGCCCTATTTAGAATGGTGAACGCCCATGGCGACGGTCAAACGGATTAACGGCTGCACGCAGCAGCCTCCTGATCAACGTGGTATTTCAGAAATGCTTGTGTGTATTCTTAGTGACATCTTTGATAACTTCTTTCGCATTGCCGAAATTTTTCTCGGCTTTACCGGAAATCTGTTTGTCGAGTCCCTTGATTTGTTGCTCCTTGCTGCCAACCAGCTTTCCCGTCTCTTCTTGCACTTTACCCGCGATGTCTTTTGCAATGCCTTTAACTTGATCCTTGTTCATAGCACATATTCCTTCATCAGAATTGGCAGATTTCGCTGCAGAGCAACAAGGTTGAGCGTAATCATTGCAATGGTCTGTACGGTAACGAACCGATGCAAAATCTCGCAAATCTGTACGGGTCAGCACACCGATGAGGAGAAATCACGCTAAGCTTGACTGAAGGAGCCGAAAGAGGTGCGCAAAGCGTGCCTAGATGGCGAGTTATGTCGAAGATTTTCGGTGTGTAGTCGTCATGAATAACCGCTGTATTTAGCTCCCTGCCATTTAACGGGTGACGGCTTGAAAGGCTGGACACTGAGTACGCGTTCCTCGAATGAGAAAACTGCTTTTTTGGCTAAATTGAAGTTTCTAGAAAAACAGGGGCGATTCAGTGGATGCGAACCGGATCAAACTGCTTCAACGGGGGGCCGGGAAGGCCTGGTCAGCCTTTTCAACCAGCATGCGTATGATCTCAAGACCATAAGGCCAACGCCCAAAGCCTGATTCCACATTGATGTGTCCCGCCTCCCCAATATCGACCAGATCGCTGCGCCACACCGAGGCCCAGTGTTCAGCACGGGACAAGCTCATGAAGGGATCGTTATGACTGGCAACCAGGATGCTCGGCACACCCAGATCATGGACTGGCACCCGGTCTTCGACTTCAAACTTTCCGGGTTCGGCAGGCGCCACCAGCATCAGGCCCGCCACGAGATCGGGGTGATCCACGGCCACGCAACAGGACGCCAGCGCACCCAGACTGTGCCCCACCAGGATCGCACGCCGCTTGCACGGTGCCAACAAGCGGCGGAGTGAACCAATCCAGCGTTCGATATCCGGGTCGTTCCAATTACGTTGGGTCAGCCGTTGCCAGATTGGCAATTGGTTTTGCCAGTACGATTGCCAGTGATCCTGGCTACTGTCATACCGGCCGGGGATAAGCACGAATTCATAGCGCGAAGCGGCAGCAATCAATGTTTCTTCAGTCTGGCTTAAAACTCGCGATTCCATCAAAGCTTGTCACAAGGATATGTAAACAGGGATTTCAAAAGGCGCCGGTTTCTGCAAAAGCACCGGGGCAAGCAGTCTTGATCCGTATTTCTTTGTTGTCTCAATGTATATCCCTCTCGCCGAATGCTTAGACTTCTATTGCATGGCACATCGCGCCGTTTAACTCAGATTAGATCCGCGCGCTTATAGACACGTTCGGGTCGACCTACCTTGCCGTACGAAATTTCGGCACGAAGGAAATGAATCTCTACGCAAAACTCAAGGTATCGGCGAGCAGTCGTCTTGCTGATACCCAGTGCCTGCGCCACGCTCTCGGTTGTTTCTTCAGCCGTATTATCGAGAAAATGATCCTTGAGTCGACCTAACGTTATTTCTTCAATCCCTTTTGTGCGCCGTTCTTCGTGTGCAGTTCTGGATTGCAGATTGTAAAGTTCATCGACTCGGCGCTGATTGACCAGAGTATGCGCGAGTTGTGAATCGAGGAACTGGCAAAAGCGGTTCAACGCGGCTTTCAGGCGGTCATAGGAAATCGGCTTGATGATGTAATCGAAAGCACCGTAACCAATCGCCTTGCCACAGGTCTCCATCTCGCTCGCTGCCGTGATGAAGATAACCCGGGCATCGCTCTTGTGCGTTACCAGATACTCAAGCAGATCAATTCCTTTTCCATCGGGCAGGTAATTGTCCAACAAGATCAACTGGGGTTTGAATACATCGATCATCTGACGGGCTTCGGCCAGCGTGCCGGCCAAGCCCACTGCATTGAAGCGCTCGTGCGAACGGATGAACTCTGCATGAAGCTGGGCCTGTCGCACCTCGTCCTCAACAATCAATACTTCATACGTTTGCACTATCTGCTCCTTTTGGGATGAATACCGAGAATACCGTTCCCCTGGGCTCATTATCGTCGATGGTAATCGCGCCACCGGCCTGTTCAACATAGGTTTTCACCAGATACAGCCCAATTCCACGCTCCCCGCCCGGTTTACTGCTGACACCGCGCTCAAATATCTGGTTACGCAACTCTTCATTAACACCACAGCCATTATCGGCCACTTCGATGATGACTTCAGTGGCCGAATCGGCCAAAAAGAGCGTCACTTTTTGGTTGCGTTCTTCCACGCTGAGCGTGGCATCGAAGGCATTGTCCAGCAGATTGCCGATGATCGACATCCATTCTGAAATGGTCAAGCCCCGTGGCAATTCCGTCAGTCGACAACCCGGATCGAATACCAGCTCCAGTCCCAGTTCCCGGGCACGGTAATACTTGCCGATCAACAGGCCACAAATCTGAGGATGGGAAAAAGTCGCCGAGATGTAGTCCAGCACCCGTTGCTGGGTCTCCGACTGCATCTTTGCCAGCTGGAATGCTTCATCGTAATGACGCATTTCCAGCAAACCAGACAGCGTCGAAATCCAGTTCATGTGCTCGTGACGGACGACGCGCAGATTGTCTGCATAGCGTTTGACCTGGCTGAGCTGCAAGCTCAGCGTGCTGATTTCATCCTTGCGCCGGAAGCTGATTACCCAACCCTGGTTTTTCTTGTCGATCACAATCGGGACGCGGTTGGCGATCACCTGCACATTTCGAAACAGGAAGATTTCATCACGAATTTCCTTGCTGGCATCCTCGAATCCTTCAAAGGATTGATGATCGACCAACTCATCGAAGGGCTGCCCGATGATTTCGCTACTGGAACGTGTATCGCCAAGGATTTCGCGTGCCGCGCGATTCACCGCAGTGACATTATTGCGGCTATCCACCGCTACCACGCCTTCCATGATCGATTCGAACACTGCATCCTGTTGCCTGACCAGGCGTGAGATATCGATAGGTTCCATATTCAACATTTGACGCTTGATACCCTTTGCAAGCAGCCATGCACTTAAAAACAATACCCCGAGCGCAAATGCCAGGAACACGATGACTGAACCACGCTGCGCCATATAGCGCTTGAAAATCATGTCCTGCAAATAACCGACCGACACCACACCGATGATCTTGCCCTGTGCATTACTGATCGGCGCCTTGCCGCGCAATCCTATGCCCAGTGAACCTGTGCGCAGGCTAATTATGCTCATTCCGCCAATCAGTACAGGATCATTGTCATCCCCTTGCATCGGAGAGCCCACCGGTGCAACCGGGTGATACAAATGCCGCCCCTGATCATCGCCAATCACGATGAAACTGGCATCGGTGCGCTGTTTCATCGTCTGGGCGATGGAGGCAATCAACGGCAAATTGCGAGTCTGTACCGCATTGATCAGCTCCGGCATTGCAGCAATCTGCTTGGCCTGCACCTCGGCCCTTTGGCCAATTTGCTGGTAAAGCGACTCCTGCATCTTTTGCGAGACGTAATAACCCACGACGAACAGCAGGATCGCCGAAACACACAGCAACAACAAAAACAGGCGAACATCGAACGTCAGCGTTCGTGCCAGCCTGTCGACTAGTCTTCTCATCTCCATCCCCGTCGGCGCTTGCGAGCAGTTTTTCACCTGCTTCTGCTACCGGACTACAAATCGCACTCTATATAAACCAACTTAATTTCAATAGTAATACACCCTATAAAATAAAGTTATTTACTTATTTTTCAATTAATTAACTAGCATATCAAAAGCAACACATTAAATATAAAAATTCGACAAAAACCAAGTTACCGACAAAAGATCCGCACTGCCACCAGGACTGAGATTGCGCGAGATCAGTTCATTATCAAAGCAGGAAAGCTGGGATATTCGATCCTCAGTGGTCCTGGGCTTCTCTGCCAGCAATCCCCGGGCATAGCTTTGCACGTAAGCCAAACCCTCCATCCCGCCACGGGCCACCAGATTGGTGTCTTGATTGTAAGCCATCAAGTGTATCAATACCTCGTGCAACGCCTCCCGCTCGTCGCAGCCTTGCGCTCGTGCCGTCCAGTACGGCGCGAGACCATGTTGGCATACCGTCGCAAAACCGCTAGCCGCCTCGCCACGCGCGCCGGTCAGACCATGACGCTGGAACAACAATTCGCCGGCGGTACGTGCCTCGTGTGTCGAACCCAATTCCTGCTCGATCAACATGGCGCTCATCGCAGCCACTTCCAAGCATAAACTCTGGTAATCGATTCGCCGCCGTGCGCCGCAAAGTCTACCCGCTGCAGCACACAGCAATCCCAGGGCAAAGATACTGCCTTTGTGCGTATTGATTCCGCTGGTGGCACGGAACATGTCCCGCTCGCAGGCAAGGCCATCCACCCGCAGCATTGGCAAAAAATCCCGTGCTGGCAAATCGTATTCGGCCAGACCGCGCCGGAAGAAAGCAGGGAACCATGGTGCAATGGCGCCAGCGCTGGCACGGAAAGTGGAGATATCCATATCCTTGTGCGCACCGGTGTTAAAGCGATCGACCAGACCCGGCTTGGGCGTCAATTCAACTTCCTTGATCAAGGCCAGATAGGCATACGCACCTATAGCAGAAGCCATGGCACGTGCATTACTGACGTCCGGCGTACGCCATGTTGGGCTTTCAACGCTCCACGCTACGCCGATATCCATCGACTTTCTCCTCAATCACTTTCAACAAATCTTCCAGCGGATGTGCGCGGGAACGGGCGCAAGCATGGGCTGCTGCGCCACACACCAAACAGCGGCGCGACGCCAAACCCAACATGGACCGGGAAATGGCCACGTTGTCCGGGCCAATCACATCGATATCCCACAGCCGCCCCAAAGCATGCTGGTCTTCCAGTTCAGTCAACCCACATTTCAAGTCATGGGCATTGCCATTGACCACGTACAACGCTTCGGGTCCCGTCGGCATCAGAATTACTTCGCGCGCCAAAATCGGCCAGCATTTTTCTTGCAACATTGCATCAATCGAATTGATCGCGGTCCAAAACAAGAAGCGGGCATCTGTCGATTCCTTGACTGGCCCTGGCATCACCAGGGTCAGCGAGAGCACGGGCTTGCCGTGCTCCTGCAATGCAACACGCTGCCGCAACGCACGCTGATCCCGGCACTCGAGCACTTGCTCCAGCGTGACGGATTCACCGCACGCGCAGCCAGTCGTTGTCACGTTCAAGGCTTGACCTGGCGCACGACGTCGATCACGGTGCCATCGCGGAAACGGATGATGCCGACAATCTTGTCGAGGAATTCGATGGGCGCCGGTTCACCGGTAATCGCGACCGAACGCGCATACAACTCTTCGATCGTCATCACCGGCAATCCTGCCGCCTTCAGCCGTTCGGCCACTTCTGGGCGATTCGGATTGACCGCAATACCGTGGTCGGTCACCAGCACCCCAATGCATTCGCCCGGTGTAACCACTGTGGTCACATGCTTGACGATGGTCGGAATGCGGCTGCGGATCAACGGTGCCACTACAATCGACAGATTCGCTGCAGCCGCCACGTCACAATGCCCACCGGAAGCACCACGCATCACGCCATCCGAACCGGTGATGACATTGACGTTGAAGTCGAGATCGACTTCCAGCGCACTGAGGATCACCACATCGACGCGATCGCAATAGGTACCCTTGGAACCGGGATTGGCGTATTCGTTGGTCGAGACTTCAATATGGTTGGGCGAATCGCGCAACGATTCGGATGCATCGGCATCGAAGCTCTGGGTATCGACCAGTTTGCCGATCAAGCCTTTACGGAACAGATCGACAATCCCGCCGGTGATGCCGCCCAAGGCGAAGCTCGCCTTGATGTTTTGATTGCGCATGCGTGTTTCAAGGAAACGCGTGGCCGCGGTGGATGAGGCTCCGGAACCGGTCTGCAACGAAAATCCATCCTTGAAGTAGCCGGAATGCTCGATCACATCGGCAGCCAATCGGGCAATCAGCAGTTCTCGCGGATTGCTGGTCACGCGTGCGGCACCAACGCTGATCTTGGACGGATCGCCAACCTGATCGACCTTGACGATGTAATCAACCTGGTCCTGCGAGATGCTTGCCGGCGTATTGGGGAAGGTGACGAATTCCTCGGTCAGCATGATCACCTTGTTGGCGAAATGCGCATCGACCTTGGCATAGCCGAGCGATCCGCAGCGCGATTTTCCGCTGACGCCGTTGGCGTTGCCGAATTCGTCGCAGGCGGAAACCCCGAGGAAAGCGACGTCCAGATTCAGCTCGCCACTTTGGATCAGTTTGACCCGTCCGCCATGCGAATGGATGTGCACCGGGTGTTCCATCAGGCCGTTGGAGATCGCCTCAGCCAGCTTGCCGCGCATGCCCGAGGTATAGATGCGGCTGATCACGCCGCTCTTGATATGCTCGATCAGCGGGAAGTTGCAGCTCAACAGCGAGGACGAGGCTAGCGTGAGGTTCTTGAACCCCATGTCGGCGAGAATCTGCACCACGTTATTGATGGTCTTGTCGCCTTCGCGAAATGCATGGTGAAACGAAATGGTCATCCCATCCTGCAATCCAGACAGACGGATCGCTTCTTCCAGCGTGGCAATAATCTTGCGCGAGAGCTTTTGTTCGAGGTTTTTCAGATACGGGGCTTGCTGCGCGAAATGCTCGAACACTTCCAGGCCTTGAAGGCAAGGCTCTGTCTGTAATTGTTTGCGTGTTTCCTGTTTCATCTTCATTTTCTCCGGATTACTTGCGCACGCCAGAGGCCTGGGCCTTCTGCAGCACGCGCTTGGCATGATCCACGATCGGGGCATCGATCATTTTGCCGTTCAGGGCAATTACGCCCAGCCCTTCCCGCTCGGCTTTTTCGGCGGCGGCAATCACGCGCTGGGCGTAGTCGACGTCTTCTTCGGTCGGTGCGTAGGCGTTATGCAGCAGTTCGATCTGGCGTGGATTGATCAGCGACTTGCCATTGAATCCAAGCTTCTTGATCAGTTCGACTTCCTTGAGGAAACCTTCTTCGTCGTTCACGTCGGCATAGACCACATCGAAGGCGTCGATCTTGGCAAAACGGGCGGCATGCAACACGGCACAACGGGCATAGAACAGCTCGGTGCCATCGCCGCGTTCGGTCTGCATGTCCATGACGTAGTCGAAACCGGCCAGTGCGATGCCGATCATGCGTTTACTGGAGATGGCAATTGACAGCGCATTGACCACGCCGGACGCCGATTCAATGGCAGCCATCAGTTGGGTTGAACCCACTTCACGACCGCATTCGCGTTCGATGCGTTCAATGTGAGATTCAAGTTCGTGCACATCGTCAGCGCTATCGGTCTTGGGCAGGCGGACGATATCAACGCCGGCACGCACCACGGCTTCCAGATCCAGCAAGCCGAACGGGGTATTCAGCGGGTTGATGCGCACTACGGTTTCGATGTCGGCATAGGCCGGGTTTTGCAGGGCATGGAATACCAGCAGGCGCGCGGCATCTTTTTCACGCAGGGAAACGGCATCTTCCAGATCAAACATGATCGAGTCTGGCTTGAAGACAAAAGCCGTGCTCAACATGGCGGCATTCGCCCCGGGCAGGAACAGCATGCTTCGACGCAACTTCATGACAGTGCACTCCAATTCAATTCCTTGCATTCGGCGCCGCGCAGCACGGCCGTCTGTACCCGGGCACGGATGGCGCAATCCAGTGCGCCTTTGTCTTCAATCACGATCTGGCCCGAGGTCACGCCCAACTGCTGCAGCGTTTCTTCAACCACTTTGCGAATCTGCGCCCCGAACTGACGCATGACTTCACTCTGGATCACCACCTCGACCTGGTCTTCGGCAAGCGGGGCGACCTTGACTAGCAAGTCGCTCGATTCGAGCGTGCCTGCCAGGGCCTCTTTAACAATTTTCATCAGTAAAACTCCCATTTATATGGCGTAATTGTGTTGGGTCAGGAAATTCAGGGTGCCGCGCGGCACCAGCGATTCGATGTGCGAGATTTCACTTGTGTGCAGCAATCTGCGCACTTCAGACGCCGAAATTGGCACACCCGCGCAGGCGGTACGCGGGACTTCGACGACAGCGACAGGCGCTGCACCCGAGTCGGTAATTTGCAGCCAATGCTTCATGTCGTTGTTGTATTTGCGCGTGGTCGCACAGAACGGCTCGGTACCGACAAAACGGTGGGTAATGCCCAACGCCGGGGCGATGTAATTGCGGAACAGCAACAGATCGATGGCGGAGCAGCAGTCGCCAACAATGCCTTTTTCCTTGAAGAAATAATCGGGGAACGTGGCTCGGGAAACCATGTATTCGGAGCCATGATGCAGGGTCAGGCCGGGAATGTCGGCCACACCGCTTTGCACCAGGGCAAAACGGTCGCGGTAGGAGAATAGCGAAGCGTCCTCGCGCACGACGAACAAATGCAACCAATCGCACTGACTGGCAGCCAGGCGCACCAGGTATTGATGTCCCAGGGTAAAGGGATTGGCGTTCATGACGATGCAGCCAATCTTGGCACCGGGCTTGCGTTTTTGCCGGAGGCGATCGCAATACCCCTTGATGCCTATCGGGGTGTTTTCCATCAGGCTGACATAGCCAGGCACTTCGGCCAGTTCATAAAATCCGCAGCCTTCAAAGAACGAAACATTCTCCGGATGGGTAAACAGGAACAGGTGCAGATGACCACGCTCCAGGGCCAAGTGGATCACTTCGCTCATCAACTTCAGACTGAGCGACTCGCCCCGGAATTCCGGCGCCGTGGCCACGCACTTGACGATATTGCCGTCCAGCCCGGCACACCCAACCAGACGGCGCCCTTGCCGAGCAAGCACGAAGGTTTCGATGCTCTCTTCAAAACCCAGATCGCATTGCGCCAACAACTGGCGGACTTCAGCCCCTTCTGCCACATTGGCGCGGGGATCTATGGTGTAAAAATCAATTCCATCACTCACGAGCAAACTCTCCTCGCCGCTGCCTGATGCTGGAGAATGGTTGCCGTCAGTGCGTGACAGCGATCCATCCTCAAACATCAAGCATTCACTTATGCAACGGCAGCCTCTCGGGCAATGTAGTTACGCAACCGGCCCAGCCGGTCGATCTCGACTTCAATAATGTCGTCTTCCTTGAGGAACAAGGGCGGTACGCGCTTCTTGCCGACGCCACCTGGCGAGCCGGTAATGATCACATCACCAGCGGACAACGCACTGAACGTGCTGATGTATTCGATCAGCGAAGCAATCGTGTGAATCATGTTGCCGGTATTGTCATCCTGGACTTTCATGCCGTTCAGATAGGTGCGAATACCCAACTCTTGTGGATTGCCAACTTCGTCTGCAGTCACTAGGCACGGACCAAAGGCACCCGTTTCACGCCAGTTTTTACCGGCAGTAAACCAGGTGTGTTGCCAGTCGCGGGCGGAACCATCCATATAGCAGCTATAGCCTGCGACGTGACTCAAGGCATCTTCCTGCTTGATTGCCATCCCGCCCTTGCCGATGATGACGGCCAGCTCGCCTTCATAATCAAATTCGTTGCTGTGCTCGGGTTTCACCACCCGGCAATCATGGCCAGTCTGGGAATCAGGAAAGCGGATAAACAAGGTCGGGGCATTGTTGGTTTCGTTAAACTCTTTGCGTTTCTCGGCATAGTTCATCCCAACACAGAAAATCTTGTTCGGTTGTTCGATGATAGGCAGAAAGACAATCTCCTCTTCCTTGTAATCCGGCTGGGATTCACTGTAAGTCCTTGCCAGTGAAAGGCTATTTGCCCCGAGCAGACTCTTTATGTCATGGAAACGGTCGCCCAGGCGTTTGCCCAAATCGACGATGCCCTCGTCTGTGTAAATCCCATAGCTTTTTCTGCCGTCCTGGGTTTGGAAACTGACTAACTTCATTTTTAATCTCACTTCTAAACGATGCCTGCTGCAATCAGGAAAATTTGCCGGACCAAATGTACGATCCCACCCATTTCAAAAACTTCGATACCAACTGGCTTTGTGATTAACACGCTGCCGGAAAACACTTACTTCTCCGGCAGCGTTTTCATTGCTTACCCGTGGAAAAAACGGGCCAATACGATCAATGCCAACG
The DNA here is from genome assembly GCA_031291275.1 of Formivibrio sp. Taxonomy (GTDB): domain Bacteria; phylum Pseudomonadota; class Gammaproteobacteria; order Burkholderiales; family Chitinibacteraceae; genus Formivibrio. Next base: position 41,630 of record JARLJJ010000674.1, on the reverse strand, counting down.
TCACATTGATTGCACCGCCAATACGGGTGGCAATTTGTGCAAAAGGCATCAATTGCATACGGTTGGCTGAAGAAAGAATCGCCACGTCACCCGTACCGCCCTGACCACATTGCGTACAGGAAACCACAGCAACATCGACCGGATTCATGCCGATGCGTTTAGCCACAAAGAAACCCACCGACACAGCCGTCATCACGGTGGCAAAAATCACAATGACGTTGCTGATCTGGAAGGCATTGATCAGCTCGTTAAATGGCGTAATGGCAACGCCCACTGCGAACAGAATCGGGTAAGTCACTGAAGTCGAGAAGAATTTGTAGACTGTTTGGGCACCGTCATTCAGCTCGGGAGAAGAAAGCTGAAGCAACTTCACAATGACCGCGACGAACAGCATGCCCACAGGCGCCGGCAAACCGATCACACGTTGACCAATCACGCCCGCCAGGTACATCAGAATGGCCATCAACACAGCGCCGCCCAGTCCGACAATATCTATCTTTCCGATCGCGGAATTGAGATTGAGAGCACCTGTTTCATCAGTTTCCCCAGGAAACAGACGACCATTCCCGGTCAGGTGCTGGTGTTTTTTACCCAGTTGATTCAATGCACCAGCCGTGAAAATTGCAATCACATTGGCCATCATCACCATTGGAATGATTCTGCCGAACATGAGACCTTGATCCTGTTTAAGAATCTCGGAGAAACCAATCGACAGCGGAATCGCACCTTCACCCACACCTCCGGCCATGCATGGCAGAACGATAAAGAAGAATGAATCAAAGGCTGTCTTTCCCATCAGCACGCCAACCAGCGTTCCAACGGTCATGGCGGCCACGGCAGAACAAGCCATTGGCACCATGATTTTCATGAAACCTTGAATCAAGGTCTTGCGATCCATACTCAGAATGCTGCCAACAATGATGCAGCAAATGTACAAATACAGAATGTTGGTCGACTTGTAGAACTCGGTGGTTACCTTGATGAGTACTGGAGGCAAGACACCGTAGTACACCATCGCTGAAGGAATGAAAGTGGCGCAGATTGCAGCAGCCCCCATTTTCCCCAAGAACGGGATGCGTTTGCCAATTTCGCCACAGGCAAAACCAAAAAACGCGAACATTGCCACCATACTGGTGATGTCGGCCTTGATCCCGCCTTTGGTTGCGACGAGTGCGTAAATCAAACCACCCGTTAGCAAGAACAGCGGGACCGGGATCACGCCTATCTTGAAGTTCATCATTTTCCACCAGCCATGCGGCCAGAATTTCTCACTTGTTTCGGCTGCATTTGCGCTATCTGCGTCCAACACTGCGCTATTTGCTTCGGTCATCTTGACCTCCTTAGATATCCGGCGATTTTTTCGCCTTCTATTTGACTAAACCCAAAAAACCGATGAAGTACACATACTTGCCAGATATAAACCAGATCGGTTTTGCTTTTTTACGTGGCCGGAACCCACGCTAATATGTTGTCAAGCGCGTGCAATTCAGCTGTGCACACATAACGCTCTAAAACAAGGTGAAATTTGCCAACAAACCACTTGGCATTCAACTCATTAATAAGATTTTTATGGCTTTTATGTAAATTTTATGGAGTTAATTGCATTAAAAATTTATATTGTTTTTCAAGGAGATGCGTGCAGGATGAGATCAAAACAGCAGAAACACAAGAATAACCATCAGGAACAGCAAGCAATAAAATATTGCCAGTATCAATAAATTAAATTTAATCTTTAATCCATATTAAAACAAAATACACATAAAAATTAATTACCGTTACCAATTTATTTAATAGATATTAAATGCATTTAGGCAATTAAAATTATCACGGTTTCAGAAATGTGACTTGAAGCTCAATACCATCGCGCAAAGTGATCACTCCGTGAACATGACTCACTGTAAAATAATGGGAAAAATGCTTATCAAGCAGCGTGCAAAACCAGCCGGCGGGGTGTACTTTCCCTACTGCCATTCACCGTGCCATGCCCGCGATCTCAATGCCCAACTCCGACACTGTTTCACCCGCAATTTCTTCGCGACAGGTTATGCGTGGCATTGCGTTTTATGTGGTCACGTTATTGCTGTTTGCCTATGTCGACACCACCACCAAATATTTGGCGAATCGTTATACCGTTCCCCTTTTGATCTGGGTGCGTTACTGCATCCACCTGCTGTTTATGACGGTGTTGTTCGTGCCGAGAGAACGCGGGCGGATACTGATCGCGCAACAAACCTGGCTGGTAGCACTTCGTGCCTTCAGCCTGGTACTTGTATCGCTGCTAATGGGCCTTGCCTTGCAGCGTATGCCCTTGGCAGAAGTGACCGCCGTCCAGTTTATTGCCCCCTTGTTGGTGACATTGCTGGCGGGACCGCTCCTGAAAGAGAAAATCGGCTGGGTGCGTGGTGTGTGTGTTGTGGCAGGATTTTGTGGCGTATTGCTGGTGGTTCGTCCGGGCAGCAATCTGAACGGATTGGGACTCTTGTTCGTGTTTCTGGGGGCCTTGGGTAATGCTTTCTACCAGATGATTTCCCGACTTCTGGGCGCAAGCGAGCGCCCATTGGTCATGCTTTATTATTTGGCACTGATAGGATTTACCTGTACCAGCCTGGCGCTACCCTGGTTCTGGACTGGCGAGCAGCCAACCACGTTTGATTTCTTTTTATTGATCAGTCTGGGACTTGTTGGGGTTATCGGGCATTTGCTATTCAGTTATGCCTATCGCGATGCCCCCGCATCGACACTGGCACCCATTACCTATCTGCAATTGTTCTGGTCTGGCATCTTGGGCTGGCTGGTATTCGGCCATATACCCACCGGACTGACCTTGTTGGGGATGCTGATTATTACCGTGTCCGGCGCAGTCGTGGCTGTGTACGGTCACCTCAAATCGAATTCCAGATAATGACAGCAGGCGCTTTGCGCTTATGCGGGGACCTGAGCTCGGCATGCAATCATTCCCGCTCGATTTGCGCAGCGACTTACCGAACTGGGTTGTGCCAGCGGCCATGTGCCGGGAGAAGCGTATCGGCTTGTTCCGGCCCCCAGCTACCTTGCGGATAAAGTTGAACCGGATGGTGCGTATCGAGTATGGGGTCAACTACCGCCCAGGCCGCTTCGACGGCATCCTCGCGGGTGAAAAGTGCTCCGTCTCCTGCCATGGCATCACTCAGCAATCGCTCGTAGGGTGTCTCCTGCCCTGCTTGTTCATTCAGCAGGAAGAGTTCACGCTGGTCGCCAACGAACTCCTTGCCGGCCCGTTTGACGCGCGCAGCCAGGGCAACAGCCGAATTGGGAGAAAGCCGGAAGCGAAGATAGTTGGCTCGACCTTCCGGCGCTGCCGCATCGTCAAACAATCGTTGTGGCGGCGGCTTCAATTCCACCAACACTTCGGCGGCCGTGGTGGCTAAATATTTGCCGGAACGCAGATACCACGGCACACCTTGCCAGCGCCATGAATCAATGAACAAACGCAATGCACAGAACGTCTCCACATCCGAGAGCTTCGATACCCCTGGCTCATCAAGATAACCAGCGTACTGACCGCGCACCACATCATCGGGTTGCAATGGACGCATGGCCTGGAACACTTTGGCTTTTTCGCTTTGGACGGCGCCAAAGCCTTGAAATGCGGGCGGTTCCATCGCCAGCAACGCGACAATCTGGAACAAATGGTTCTGGATCACATCGCGCAGACAGCCGGCACTTTCATAAAACGCGCCGCGTGCCTTGACGCCGAAATCCTCGGCCAGCGTAATCTGCACGCTCGCCACGCAGTTGCGATTCCAGATCGGTTCAAGAAACGAGTTGGCGAAACGGAAATAGAGGATATTCATGATCGCCTCTTTTCCAAGGTAATGGTCGATTCGGAAGATGGAATCTTCAGCGAACACCGACAGTGCAATCCGGTTCAGTTCACGCGCCGAAGCCAGGTCGCGCCCAAATGGCTTTTCAACGATCACGCGGGCCTGATCGGCCAAGCCCGAAGCACCAAGATTTTCGATCACAATGGAAAACAGCGCAGGTGGAATAGCCAGGTAATGCGCCGGTCGCCTGGAAGCGCCCAGTTTGCGCTTGAGTTTCTTGAACGTCGCAGGGTCGTTGTAATCCCCGGCCACATATTGAAGTTGCGAAAGCAGCAGATCGAGAGCAGGCCGATCATCAATCGACCCGGCTTGCTTGATGCTCTCTTTCACCCGCTTGCGCAGTTGCGCCAAGCTCCATGTCGAGGAAGCCACGCCGACCACCGGCACAGTAAGCACTCCGCGTTTGGCCATGGCATAGAGCGCGGGAAAGATCATCTTATGAGCAAGATCGCCCGTCACGCCAAAGATAACCAGCGCATCGGCTGGCGTCGTACGGCAATCGGATTTCTCCATCTCAACCCCTTCCGTGAAACGTCGCCAGAAGTGCATTTTTCTTCCGGAGAAAGGCATTTCGTCACGGAAGAAAACCGCTTTTTCTAACCAGCAGAACCTTTCGATCATCAAGCAAGCAGCAGCTTACTTCACAAGCTGCTTACGAATCTCCAGCAACTCCTGCCTGCGTTTCGCATCCGTTTCAGGGTAGCGCAAATCGAGCGCTTTAAAGGTATCCAGGATGATTTGAGAAACAATCAGTCGGGCATTTTCCTTGTCGTCGGCGGGCACGACGTACCAGGGAGCGATTTTGGTACTCGTGGCGCTCAGGCATGCTTCATAGGCCTGCATATACTGCTTCCAGAATTTGCGTTCTTCAATGTCGGCCACACTGAATTTCCAGTTCTTTTCTGGATTGTCGATGCGATCGAGAAAACGCTTGCGCTGTTCTTCCTCCGACAGATGCAGGAAGATTTTGATAATCCGCGTGTCATTGCGATAGAGATGGCTTTCCTGATCCACGATGGAGCGGTATCTGTCCCGCCAGATTGTCTCTTCGTCTATCTCTTTATCCGACAGCCCCTGGCTACGGAGGATCTCCGGATGCACCCGCACGATCAGCACTTCTTCATAATAGGATCGATTGAAAATGCCGATCCGACCGCGCTCCGGCAAATCGCGCGTGGTACGCCACAAGAAATCGTGTTCCAGCTCCGTCGCACTCGGATGCTTAAAACTGAAGACCTGACACCCTTGTGGATTAACGCCAGACATGACATGGCGGATGGCACCATCCTTGCCGGCAGCATCCATGGCCTGGAATATCAGCAACACGGAATAATGGTTGGATGCATAGTGAAGGCGTTGTAACTCGCTCAATGCCTCCACATGTTCCTGAAGGTATTTGCTATATGTTTTTTTTGATTTGTACGCTGGTTTTACGAGCGTTGGCCACTTCTTGAGATCGACCTTTTCACCTTCCTGCACGAGGAAATCTTTTGAGTTGATTTTCATCTTCATCCTTCCGGTTATCCCGGCCGCGTTGTCAAGCATCGGTCTACAGCAAAGTCTTGATCCTCTAACGACTCCACGTCTAATGATCTGGGCGTGCCGACGGGATCAGCCTTCATCCAACCATCGCCTTGCCTCGGTTACATCATTCTGATCAAAGTATCGGACCATGGCTTTGGTGAATGGTTTGCAGAAAGTGGCAATGCCGTGCTGCCACCGCCGCTCTCCAATCATGGCGATTTTCTCGATATCGGCAAAATGATGCAGGGCGAACTTGGTGTCTTCCCACGCGGCTCCCGCACTCCAACCATGAAAATCCGTCATATCGAATAGCACGCGCAATTTTCCATGCTGCAAGACAAGTCGCTCAAACGCAGGCACAAAGTCTGCATAATCGTCTTTCACCAGCTTGCCACTGACATAAATAATGAGCAGCTTGCCATTGTTTTCTTCATTGAGTTTGATAGGCATTTTTGGCTCCTTGCTTTCGTATTAGCTTAGGACCGGGCTGAACGGCAAAGATTCGTCGAATTTACTCATCGCAATGCCGAGGATTTGCCTGGTCATCACACAGCAAATATCTTTGCTCGCGGATTTCTTCTGCCGCAGAGCGAACATGGGCATTACTGACGGCTTGCCAGTCAAGCCAAAGCTTCGATTCTGGCATCCATTGAAAACTGCCTGCGATCCACAATTTCGCTCATGCCTCGTCAACAGAACTAGCACTGGCCATACTTGCACAAAACGCTGCAAATAATCGGCCAGTGCTAGCCATGGCGTGGTTTACGGTGATCAAGGCAGGTTAGGGCGAGTTACAAGCGCCCCATCAACAACAGTACGATGACCACGATCAGCAGCAAACCCAACCCGCCACTAGGGAAATAACCCCAGTGCATGCTGTGCGGCCAGGCCGGAAAAGCTCCTACCAGCATCAGGATCAGTACGATTAATAAAATGGTTCCCAAGCTCATGATTTTCTCCTTATACGAATTGACGAGATGGCGAGATCAGTTTGCTGGCGTAGATGCGGTAGGCGGCGCCATGATCACGGAACTGCCATCACCAGACTGACTGGATTCACCTTTACTACTATTCATGTCTTCCGCACCGGATGCCCTTTGAGAACCTGCCGGACCTGGAACACCAACAGATCCCGCAGGGACAACTTCCTCGGAAGGTTTATTACAAGCGGCCAGACTCAAAGCAACGAGCAGTACCAAAAACGGAATTGAGCGGTTCACAGGTAATCCTTTGAAAGTGGAAGCACGTACCGATATGGCGAGAAGTGAATGAAACAATTTGCCAAGCCACAATCGGCATGAGGTCAGCATAGGCTCAAGATGGGCACGGCTCCGTGCGCTATCGAACACATAAAAAGAATTGCCGCTGCGCCTTGCCTGCGGATGAGTTAGCGCATTAATGGAAGATAGATGTACCCACTTTTTCGGCATGAAGAAAAAGAGAAAGAGGATGGAACACAGCGAGGTAGTGGTTCCGTGAATCCATAAACAATGCCGCTTTCGCTATGTTCGATATCGAACATACGTATGAAATAAAAGCCTGTAATTTGCTGAATGTGCATTACATGCCCAATACAAACGACCCAATCAACCGGCATGTAAACATCAGTAAATTGGGCCACCCGGTGGAGCCCACAACATTCATCACGGTAGATAAATCATGATTGAAAAAAACGACGTAGTGGAATCCTGTCTCCAAGAACCGGATGGGGATGCAGAGCTAGAAAATGATGAAATTAATGGTAATGAAGACGCTGAAGATGGGGGGAAAGAAGATCAGGAACAGGCGAAAGAAAGCAGCACCCATACCGGAGATGTTACGCAGATCTACCTAAACCAGATTGGCCAAAGCAAATTACTGACGGCCGGCGAAGAACGCGAGCTGGCACGCAAAGTTGTACAGGGTGATGCGACTGCCCGGCAAGATATGATCAAGCACAACTTGCGTCTTGTGGTGAACATTGCCAAGCGTTACATCAATCGCGGCATGGAACTCTTGGATCTGATTGAAGAAGGCAATCTGGGCTTGATGCATGCCCTGGATAAATTCGACCCCGAACGAGGTTTTCGTTTCTCGACTTATGCTACCTGGTGGATCCGACAAGGTATTGAACGTTCGATCATGAACCAGGCACGTACTATTCGCTTGCCGGTTCACGTGATCAAGGAACTCAATGTCTACCTGCGCGCCCAGCGCCATCTGGAAACACATCATGGGCAGGATGCGACCGTTGAAAATATTGCTTTCATGCTGGGCAAGGATGTTGAAGATGTACGTCGAGTCATGAACCTGAATAAAAGCGTTATTTCTCTCGATACGCCGTTGGATATTGATCCGATGCTGACCGTCGGCGAATCGATCGCCGATGATCAGTATGAAGGTCCGGAAACCATGCTGCAGAATGCCGAAGTGGATCGCTATATCCACGGATGGGTCCAGCAGTTATCCGAGAAACAACGTGCCGTGGTCGAGCGCCGCTATGGTCTCAATGGTTATGAACTTTGTACCCTGGAAGACCTGGCGATAAACATGTGCCTGACGCGTGAACGGGTACGACAAATCCAGATCGAAGCTTTAGAAAAATTGCGCCGTATATTGAACCGGGGTGGTATTACCCGTGATGCGGTTTTTTGAGCACTTTTGTTGGCTTAATAAAGCCCGTGCTCCCACACTGTGGTTAACACTTCTTCTGTAGTGGTCATAGCGAGATAGATTCCAAATCTAAAAAAGGATATTGAAGCCGAGCAGTTTTAAGTATTCTTGTATCGTGCACATCGCAAACTCGGTCCCGAAGACCGTGTTGATCAACCGATATCTGACCAGGAAGCCTATCTGTGGCCAAACCAGTGCAGCCCAAAAAAGCAGACATCATTGCGGTAAAACGCCAAGTTGCAAATCCCGGCATCAAGTCAGTCAAGACAGTGAAGTCCGCTGCTGCGCCTGCAACCGCCCGGACTGCACGGCCCTTCCCTATTGTTGCCATTGGCGCCTCTGCCGGTGGACTCGAAGCCTTGGAATTATTCCTTCGCCATGTTCCGGCCGACTGCGGCATGGCATTCGTGGTCATCCAGCATCTGGATCCCAACCACAAGGGCATGATGCCGGAGCTGCTTCAACGCGCAACGGCCATGCCAGTGGCTCAGGCCAAGAACCGCATGAAGGTTCAGCCCGGATGCGTCTACGTCATTCCCCCAAATCGGGATTTATCGATCCTGCATGACTGCCTTTATCTGCTCGAACCCATCGCGCCGCACGGACTGCGTCTGCCGATCGATTTTTTCTTCCGCTCTCTTGCGGAAGACCGGCAGGAACAGGCCATCGGCGTCATCCTGTCGGGTATGGGCTCGGATGGAACGCTGGGTTTGCGCGCCATCAAGGAGCGCGGCGGGCTGGTGCTGGTGCAAGACCCGACGACAGCCCGATTCGATAGCATGCCGCGCAGTGTGATTGAAGCAGGTCTGGTCGACATCATGGCAACTGCCGACGAACTACCGCTACGCATTGCAGACTATGTGCTCCATTTCCCTGTCACTACCATCCAGCGGCAGATAGATGAAGTGGAAACCGAGGAACAGACAAGCGCTTTCGACAAAATTTGCATCCTGCTGCGCAACCGTACCGGCCATGATTTTTCTCTGTACAAAAAGAGTACTGTCTACCGTCGAATAGAACGCCGCATGACCATCCACCAACTCGACCACATCAGCAACTATGTCCACTTCCTGCGCGAGAACACGCAGGAGATCGACCTCTTGTTCAAGGAGTTGCTGATCGGCGTCACCCGGTTCTTTCGCGATCCGGTATCTTGGGCATGCCTGCAGGAACGGATTCTGCCCGACTTGCTTGCGGCCTACCCGATGGGTGCGGCCTTCCGTGCTTGGGTGGCGGGGTGCTCCACCGGGGAGGAAGCTTATACGCTAGCCATCGCCTTCCGTGAAGTGCATGAAAAGCTGAAACTGCCGGGACGCTATTCATTGCAGATTTTCGCTACCGACCTCGACCCGGACGCCATCGCAAAGGCACGTCAGGGCTTCTATCCTGCCAATATTGCCGCAGATGTTTCAGAGGAACACCTGAGACGTTACTTCGTCGAAAACGACGGGCGATATCAGGTTGGCAAGGAAATTCGCGAAATGGTGGTATTTGCCCCCCATAATCTGATTATGGATCCTCCTTTTACCAAGCTGGACATCGTTACCTGCCGTAATCTTCTGATCTATCTTGGCGCCGAATTGCAAAAGAAGCTGCTGCCTCTGTTCCACTACAGCCTCAATCCTGGCGGGACATTGATGCTCGGCAGTGCCGAATCCATTGGCGGCTTTACCGAATTATTCGAGCCTCTGGATGCCAAGATGCGCTTGTTCCGGCGCAGCAGTAATCTGCTGCCCGCCTACCAGCTTGAATTTCCCACCCGTCATTTCCCGACAAGAACTGAATCAATCATGGTTACCAAACCCGAACCGACGACAGACAATCTACAAAACCTTGCCGACCAACTTCTGCTGCAACAATTCTCTCCCACTGCTGTCCTGGTCACGGGCACAGGGGATCTGCTGTATATCAGTGGCCGTACCGGCAAGTATCTGGAACCTGCCGCAGGCAAGGTGAACTGGAACATCCATGCGATGGCACGGGAAGGACTGCGCCATGAACTATCCCTGGCCCTGCCCAGAGCCCTGCGTGACAACGAGCGTGCGGTATATCGTAATCTTCGGGTCAGCACCGACGCAGGCACGCAGGTTGTAGATATGACCGTACAGGCCATCAAGGAACCCGCCGCCCTGCGTGGCATGGTGATGGTGGTATTCACCGATGTCGCCACAACGCCACTTCCAGAAGCTGTTTCGACTAAATCCAGAACGCGTAGCAGTCAGCGCGAAGCCGAACTGGAACGTGTTCTGGCTCAACTGCAACAGCAAATGCAGACGCTGCGCGAGGAAATGCAAACCTCGCAGGAAGAGCTCAAGTCGACCAACGAAGAACTGCAGTCAACCAATGAAGAATTGCAATCGACCAACGAGGAATTGACCACCTCAAAAGAGGAAATGCAGTCGCTCAACGAAGAGCTGCAAACCGTCAACCTTGAACTGCAGTCGAAAGTGGATGAGCTGTCTTCCGCCAACAATGACATGAAGAACCTGCTCAACAGCACCGACATCGCCACCATTTTTCTCAATAACGCACTGCATGTCCGCCGTTTCACAACGCAGGCCACGCGGCTTTTCAAACTGATCCCCAGCGATGTCGGCCGCCCCTTGTCCGATATTGTTACCGACCTGGTTTATCACGACCTCCTCGACGATGCCGAAGAGGTATTGCGTACCCTGGTCTACTCTGACAAGGAAATCGCCACCAGCGACGGACGCTGGTTTCAGGTAAAAATCATGCCCTACCGCACGCTGGAAAATGTGATCGATGGCGTTGTCATTACCTTCAACGACATTGGCCGGGCAAAAACCCTGGAAGCACAACTGCGCGTTGACGCCAGCAACAACACGAAAGAATAATGATAAACAAGAAGATTATTGAGCATACGCGGCGAAGCTGAAGTTTGACTGGGTCGCGTGCGTAGCGAATGCGTTGAAAGCTGTTTCATGCGGGGTTATGACACGGCATTTGTTATTGATGATATGAAGAATAACGCTCTCCACTCACCGCAAGCCGGATGTCATTCTAAGACCCTTTCGTAAAATGACATCCGTGCCCTGCTCAATTACGCAAGACTATGTTCCTTGATCAGGCCGGCTCGGTAAGCTTGCAGTAGCGCATGCAACTCATCGATTTGCTCCTGGAATTCGCGGCCGCGGTCGGTATCGCCGATCAACACCCGTCTTGGATAGGTGTGGATGATTTCGGTTTCGGTATCGATATCCAGGGCCTGCGATACTGCTTTTTGTTTGGATTCGAAGGGTTGGTGGGCAGCCAGCAGCAACCCGCGCGAATTGGAAATCAGCGTATAGCCCGCAATGCCGGTTTCTTGCTGATACGCCCGAGAAAAACCGCCGTCGATCACAATCAGTTTGCCGTTGGCCTTGATCGGTCGCTCCCCTTTACTGACCTTGACCGGAACGTGACCATTGATGATGCAGCCGGTATCCGGGTTCAAGCCAAATTCCTGCAGAATCTTGCGCGCAGTTTCTTCCGTATCGCGCAGGGCGTAGTAGGGATTGCGCTTTTCATAATGCGTCACCTTGTCGGCCAAAAAATAGCGCTCGAAAGTTGCCATCTTTTCCTTACCGAAGAGGGGCGATTTTGGCGCACACCACAGGAACCACAAGGTATCCATCCCGTATTGCTTTTGCTCTGAATTTTCAATGTCGAAATAGCCTTGCCGCGCCAGGCGATCAACGCGGTCCAGAAAGGCCTTGCCAGCGAAAGATTCGCCATTGACGTCAAAGGAGCGGAACTCACCGTCTTCATTCATCGAAATGCAACCGTGGTAAAGCAGGTTGCCGTTGTGCGCCAGATAAAGGCTGCCTTTGGCAAACAGGAAACGCACGTGTTGCTGAAGTTTTCGGCTATTGGCAAACGAATATTTCAGCTTTTCCATCACCACGAGTTCTTCGGCAGAAAGCGCTTCGGGGTCTTTGGGGTCTATGGTCGGGAAATGTTTGTCGAGCAAGGGGTATTCTTTGCCGTCCAGAGTGATTACACCTCGTTCATAATCGATTTTATTGAGCAAGCGTCGGTCATCCATCTCATACTGCGGTCGCCGTTTGATGATCTGGCTTTCCAGCTTGAACTGGATGATCGAGATAGCTTTCTGCATCTTGGCCATAAGCTGGATTTCATGCCCGGTGAAACCGTTATCCTTGGATAGCTTGGGGATGAACAACTCACAAGGATCGTCCTGGTAGGCTTCAAGGACAAAGGAAGCCAAGGGCATCAAGCTGATGCCATAGCCATTTTCCAGCGTTTCCAAGTTGCCGTAACGCAGGCTGAAGCGGATCACGTTCGCAATACTGGCTTCATTGCCTGCGGCTGCGCCCATCCACAGAATGTCGTGATTCCCCCACTGGATATCCACCTGATGATGTTTCATCAGCAAATCAAGGATGATGTGGGCACCGGGACCACGATCGTAGATATCACCAATGATATGAAGTCTTCTGACTGCCAGGCGCTGAATCAGCTCTGCCAGCAGGGTGATGAACATCTGGGTGCTGCCGGTCGAAATGATGGTGTCGATCTGGCTCTGGTAGTACGCCGCCTTGAACTCAACCCCCTCCTGGTCGTACAGCAACTCCTCTAGCGTTTCGGCGACATCTTTCGGCAAGAAGCTACGCACCGCTTCGCGGCGGTATTTGGCTGTAAGATTTCGGCAAAACTTAACCAGTCGGATCAAGGTCAGCCGGCTCCACTCCTCCTTATTGGGAACGGACTGAAGAATCAGTGGCCCTTTCAATTCGGGATAGTAGATCAGCGTGGCCAGATTGCGCCGCTCAAGCTTGGTCATCGTATCGGAGAACAGCTCATCAATCTTGCGCTTGATCGATCCGGCACCGTTGCGCAACACGTGCTCGAACGCTTCATGCTCGCCATGCACGTCGGAAAGAAAATGTTCTGTTCCCTTGGGCAGCTGCTGCTGGGCAGTGAGATTGATGATGGCAGTGGATGCAGACTGGATAGACGGATATTTTTCCGACAGCAGTTGCAGATACTTTAGCGAGATATCTAGAGATTGTTTTGCCATGATGGATTCTCAATGATCAAGTAGCATTCAGGAACGGTGTAATAAAAACGGCTGACGGTTAAGTTCGATTCAGTTTGAATTCATCAGCAGAGCGCTATCTCACTATACCGAGATTGTGAAACAACAGTATTTTATCCAAGCATTCGATATCCGAATTTTCAATGTAAACAATCAACCGTTTGCTTACCAGTCATGGATTGCCATCACAACATTGGGAAAACTTCCGGAGCGAAATGCCATAGATCAGCGGAGAATCAAGGCAATTCCGTAGTCAAACCTGATTGACCGGAAAACCCGGTCACAGGATAATTCAACCTGTTACGCTTTATTTTCAATTACTTAACTACAACTTCCGCGACCCGTCAAGTGCCAAAAGTTATCCCAATCAACTTCGATCATGTGCCAGACATCAGGCTAATTGCCTGCGATATGGACGGCACGCTTCTCGACGACGACAATGCGATCCATGCCGATTTCTGGCCGCTGATCGACCAGTTGCATGCTCGTGGCATTATTTTCTGTCCGGCCAGCGGCCGTCAGTATTACAACCTGCTGGAGCGATTCAAACCGATTGCCGACGAGGTCATCTTTATTGCGGAGAATGGCACTTACGTAGTTCAAAACGGCATTGAGCTGAGTTCGGACTGCCTGGCCAGGAATGTGACTCAGGATCTGGTTCGAATTGCCCGAAAGATTTACGCAAAAGCTGCGAGCATCGGTGTTGTCCTGTGTGGTAAACGCTCTGCCTACATCGAAAGAATTGACCCGGATTTTCGTGCTGAAGTGGACAAGTATTATCAGCGGCTGGAGATTGTCGATGATCTTTTGACCGTCGAGGATGACATCCTCAAAGTGGCGATCTTCGACTTTGAATCTTCCGAACGTGTTGCCTACCCGTTTTTTGCGAGCTATCGCACCACCCATCAGGTGGTCGTTTCCGGTGAGCACTGGCTGGACGTCATGGCGCCACAAGCCAATAAAGGATCGGGCATCCGGCACATTCAGGAAGCCTTGGCCATCACTAGAGAACAAACCATGGTTTTCGGGGATTTTCTCAACGACCTGGAAATGATGGACGAGGCCACCTATTCCTTTGCCATGGCCAATGCCCATCCGCAACTGAAGGAGCGGGCCAAGTATCTTGCGCCCGGTAACGCTGATAACGGGGTTGTCCGCACAATCAAGTCGGTACTTGGGATTGAGTAAACGCCATTGATGCGCTACTCCCCGGCCAAGCCATGTTCAACCGCGTAAACCGCGGCTTGTACCCGGCTATTCAGATGCAGTTTTTTCAGGATATTCTGCACATGAATCTTGACCGTGCTTTCTGCCAGATCAAAGCGTCGGGCAATTTCCTTATTACTTTCACCCCGCGCTAATGCCTGAACAATCTCGCGTTCGCGCGGGGTCAATTTTTCTCTTTCGTCGCCGGCAGAAACGACAGGTGCAGCGGGCCGAATGCGAAGCCGGGTGACCAACTTTGCGGTCATGGCTTCAGCAATCACATCTTCACCCTGAGCAGCCTTTCGAATGGCTGCAGTCAGAGCATCAGCATCAATATTCTTCAGCAGATAACCGCGAGCACCGGCTTGCAAGGCGGTAACCAACTCGTCCGCTTCTTCAGATACGGTCAGCATCAGAACGGCACACTCAGGAAGATCCTCCCCGATCAATTGCATCGCTTCCAGGCCAGAAAGTCCTGGCATATTCAGATCGAGCAAGATCACATCCGGGCGCAATTGGCGCGCACGCTTGACGCCTTCCAATCCATCTGCAGCTTCGCCGACAATTTCGAAATCGGCTTGTGTTTGCAGCAGCAAGCGCAAGCCAGAACGAAACAGCGTGTGGTCATCAATCAGTAGTAATCGGATCGTTGGGGAACTCATGATTTTCCTTGATGAACTGCCGTGCTTGCTCGCGGAACCACAAGATGCAAACGCGTTCCTTGGCCAGGGGCGGAATCCACATTCAATGTGGCAGCAAGGCGCGTAGCGCGTTCTTGCATAATGGCCAGACCTACATGTTTTTCATTTTGTTTTGTCTGCTGCGCTTGGTCGAAACCTTGCCCGTTGTCAGCAATATCGAGTGTGTATTCATGCTGGTTATTGATATGCAGACTAACATTTGACGCCAGTGCATGCTTGCGGATATTGGACAGTGCTTCTTGCACGATGAACAGTACCTGCAATTGTTGTTCCGGTAGAAGCGGTGCGCCGTTGCCGGTACTTTCAAGACTCACTTGGATACCCGTTTGCTGA
Organism: Formivibrio sp.; assembly: GCA_031291275.1. Lineage (GTDB taxonomy): Bacteria > Pseudomonadota > Gammaproteobacteria > Burkholderiales > Chitinibacteraceae > Formivibrio. Next base: position 26,292 of record JARLJJ010000674.1, on the reverse strand, counting down.
CTGAATTTGTTCAGTGTTTTCTGCAAGGAGATTTCCAATTGCCCAACTTCCAGACGGCTGCGGAAGTTGAGCAATAATTCGCGCACATCGTTGTAGCTTTCTTCCACCCCGGCATGTAGCAGCGGAACTATCTGGCGCGCATCCGTCAGGCTTTGCCGTGACAGTGCGCCTTCGAGCATCTGCACCTGCATATTCAGGAAATTCAGACTTTGCGCGATGCTGTCATGCAAGCCTTGGGCGACCAGATTGCGCTCTTCGAGAATGGCCAGTTGCCTTTCTTTGGCACTGAGCTGGATATTCTCGATAGCCAGACCAAGATGCTGACCCAACGTTTCCAGTAATTGCTTTTCCGCCGGAGCTAGGATGTGCTCATTGCGAAAATGGAGTGCAAAAGTGCCTAGCGTGCTTTGTGGAGAAGCCACCTGAAAAATACAGATGCCGGAGAACCCAGCTTCCTCGCAACGATAAGCCTGCGGATGCGGAAGATGGCGAAAATCGCGAATTTCCAGTACCCCTTCACGCAGCGCCTGACCGCACAAACATTCATGCGCTTTCAAGCATTGCTCTTCGTTGACCAGCTTCAAAGGCAATCCCGCGGAAACCACGATGCGGATATTGTCTCCATCAGGATCGCTGATCCGCACACTGCAGCCATCGGCACCGGACAATTGCATCAAGCGGGAAAGAAAACCCTGGCAAAGTTTTTCTATTGAAGCCGGAATACTCAGAAACGCCGTGATGTCATACAGGGCGGACAGTTCGCGATTTTGTGCCGCGAGTTGGGCTGTTTTTTCGTGAACGCGGGCTTCCAGTCCGTGGTAAAGGCTGGCAAGCTCGGCCGCCATGCTGTTAAAACCTTCTGCCAGCACACCAAATTCGTCATGTGTTTCTACCGGCAAGACTACGTCGAACTCACGCGCAGCCATGCGCTGGATACCGTTACGCAAATGGACTACTGGGCGGATAATCCACAAGTAAAGCAGGTAAATCATCATTACCGTGCCCAGAATTGACATGGCTATCAGTACTGCCTGCGATAAGCGCAATAGCGTGGTCTTGTGGGCGTTGTCATGCTCTATCAGGAAAACCAGGTTGTTTATTTCGGAGACAAAATCATCCACAGCTTGCCGATAAGCCAGAATTGCAGCGGGATCGCCAGCCAGTGTGGCTAAGGCAAACGGGCGCATTTTCTGCTGCCAGATAGTGGTCACAACTTGATATTGCGTACGAATCGCCGGTTTTTCCGGCAGGAATAATGGCCGGGATGGGTCCCCTCGCCGCAAGCCTTCCAGCGTGATATCGAGTTGGCGCAGATCCTCTCGTGCAGCCCCCTGCCCTTTCGACGAAACAGTATCCAGCGCAAGGGCCAGTTTGTACGAGCGCATGCGCAAGCTGCCGGCATCGTTAATGGCTGCCGCGCCGCCTTCCAGTTGCCAGGAAAGCCAGAGCGTGCCACCAACCATGGTTAGCACCACGGCGAGTGCAATAAAAGATGCGGCAACAATCCGCGTGGAAATACGTTGGTGCGCGGGAATTTCCGGGAATTCTGCGTCCATCGGGATAGAGTGGCTACTGTTGACAGGAATCATGTGCAGTATCGGGTTTTTACTCACAACTAGCCACCGGTTTGCGCCATGAACCGTACTATTTTTTGTGGTGCTTCATTAAACTCATGTCGTTCCGGTTTGCGGGCAATACCGGACTGAATTGCAGCAACCAATTCAGCATCACTGGCACCGGCTCGCAGCATAGGGCCAAGTTCAACGCTTGCTTCCTGGCCAAGGCAAAGCAACAAGGTGCCATCTACCGTCAGACGCACACGGTTGCAACCTTCACAAAAATGCTGTGAAAGTGGCGTGATGACCCCAATGCTGGCACTACCGGTCGGATCGGCCCAGTAGCGTGCTGGCCCTGCGCCATGAGACATGATGCGCGGCAAAAGACCAAAACGGGCGGCCAAGGATTCTCCGAGCCGTGTCAGGTCGATCAGCGGCATACGCTGGCCGGTTTGGCCCAGGGGCATGGGTTCGATCAAACGCAACACGAAGCCCTCACGCAAAGCAAATTCTGCCATGGGTTCGATCTGATCGAGATTTTGCCCGGCCAGTACAACCATATTCAGTTTGATCGGCGCAAAACCGGCAGCCTTGGCCTCGGCCAGCCCGGCGATCACCTGATGCAAACCATCTCGGCCAGTAATATGGGCAAAGCAATCCGGATTGAGGCTATCGAGGCTGACATTCAGCCGGGTAACACCTGCAGATTTCAAAGCCTGTGCGTGTCGGGCCAATTGGGTGCCATTGGTCGATAGAGAAAGATCACGCAATCCCGGCAATGGCGCAATTCTCTGGACAAGATCGATCAACCCACGGCGAAGCAATGGCTCACCTCCGGTCAATCGAACCTTGGCAACGCCAAGCATGACAAACAGGCCTATCAACCTGGCCATCTCTGCGTGACTGAGCCATTTGGCTGGCTCTTCAAAGTCGTTAAATCCATCAGGCAGGCAGTAAGTACAGCGCAGATCACAACGGTCGGTCACTGACACCCGCAGGTAATCAATGCGCCGGTGATATGAATCGATCAGGGTGGTCGCCATGACTAATGGGCCATGCAGCCGCAACCAATGCGACCGGATACCAGCTTGTCGCTCTGCGCCGTTTTGCCAATACGCACGCGCCAAACCGGTCCACGCTCAAGATAGTGCCACGAAAAAACACCTGCCAATTCTTGCTCAAACAGCCGAAGCAGCGGTTGGGGATCATGATCGTTCACAATCTGCAGCGCATCACCCGTACCAAGAATGGCAAAAGTCTGAAAAATAGTGGGATGCCGGTCATAAGGTTCCAGCGTACGCACATCAATAATGCAATCGTTCACCATTTACCCTTCGTTGATGTTGGCCTTGTCCAGAATTCTGTGCTGCGGGCAATAAAGTGGATATAGGGCGAGAGGACTAGTCCGGAGGGACTAGAGGCTGCATATTTACCCCAGTTTCCCGTCAATGCGTGGCTTCAAGTAAATGGGCACAAAACGTGTTCCCCACAACAGGAATGCCAATAGCGCGACGGATACTGAAAACAGATACATGGGTTGTTGCCACCCCGGCACGATGTCGGCCACAACGCGCGTCAACGCAATGCAATGAACTAGCCAATAGAGCGTCCAAGGCAAGCGTCCTGCCACCAAAGGCCGTCCCGAGTGACCGAGGCTAACCCGTGTGACAAAACCAAGCAGCATGGTGCAGAAAAAACCCAGCGTCAGTGCATGCAGTGGTGCGAAAGCCAACAAGCTCACACCCATCATCGCCGCAACTCCCTGTACGGAGTACAGCACCAGGGCAACTGCGGTCCAAGCGAGCGAGGCATGCAGCATCGCCAGCAAGGGCACTTTGAATGCGCGAAAGAATCCCCAACGCCAGACGATATAAGCAAGGATGCCGGCAAAAACCATATCGACGGGCCAGCTCATCCAGCCAACACGGGCAAGAAACCCATGCGCCCAAGACATGCCAACCAGGGTATACAACAAGCCTTGCGGATTCCAGATCGAATACGGCATCAACACGTTACTACTGAAGAATGGCACCATGCGGTGACAAACGATCAGAAATACCGGTAGCAAGAATCCCCACAAGCCAACATCAACGCTCGCTTGCCAGGCAGAAAACCACTGTCCGGCGCTCCACAGCAATCCCAAAATCTGACCCAGAAGCCCAAGCATAAAAGCAGCGGCAATCAACATCGCGTGCCTTCGTTCTGACGCCTTGCTTGCACGAATACGCCCAAGCCACAGCATTAACGCGCCGCTCCAGCTCACGATATGCACCAGAATGCCGATCGACAACAGAAGATGGAACCAGCCTCCTGCCAACACCAATACCGACCCAGTTACATAACCCAGCATGACGGGAACATAACTGGACAATGTAATCGAGGTAACGCCGAGCCAACGTGGACCGGCGGTATAGATAAAACCGAGCATGAATAATGGAAAAAAACCGTACAGCATCAGATAACCATGCAGGAACATTGCCGGCATGGCCATGCCCAACACAACGCCGCGCTGACGAGCAATCATCTCCATCGACCACCAGCCCAAACTGGTCAGCAACAACAAGCTGCCTAGCAAAAAACCGGTCCGATGAGGCGCGACAAATGCTGTAACGGTTTTCATGGCCTTCATCCCTATCAGGCCTGCTTACGAAAATCGATCACGATATTGCCGGGCTCACGCTGCTGATAATGGATTTCTACACTCGGCCCAAAACGGGCCTCAAGCTGTTGCAGTAGTGGAATCGGGTCGTGATCATTCACAAAACGCATGGTTTCACCGCCAGCCAAGGCATCCAGAGCGCCAAAGATCGCCGCATGGCGAAAACGTTTGGCAATGCCTCTGGCATCAAAGGGGTAAATTGCATCTTGCAAAATATGCAGGTGGTTACAACCGCTCATGTTGTGTTCCTTTTGGATGTAAATTGATGTATCTCGCCTTGCTTATAAGATTTATTTTTAATATATCTTAAAGATACCATCTCGCCCCGCCTTAATCAATATAATTAATACATCTTATTGGGGAAATGAAGGTAAAAGCAATGAGTGATGACAGATCAAGCGCTCTAATCGGTATGCGCCAGGAATAGTCCACCTCCCTTGATCATCCATACACGAATGATCATGCCGATCTTGCTGTTTAAGCTTTTTTGGCCCAAGCCAAGCAATACCCTTGAGGAGAGACTTCAGTATCGCCGGGGAATAATTTGCAAGCACCCAGCTTGTTAGCGGAAGCGCCGGGGATGAACTGCAGGCAAGTACTGCAACTTTTATCGCCCTGAGGTTTGATTTGATACTTTAACGCCGAGCGCATGGCCACATTGGTGGCCGCTTCCGCACGGCCAGAAACCACGACAACAGGAATGCTCGCGAGAGCCGCTGCACCTATTTTTAGAAAAAGTCGCCGAGGAATGGGATTTGTCTTCATTGCAGATTCTATAAACCCTGATGTTTATTGCCTCCCGAACTCTGGGTAAACACCCGCATTTTCGATTGGTCATTAAAACGGCCGCCAGGTTACCCTGACAGCCACCAAGAAAACGCACTTATTTTTTGAATGACTTGCAAGCTGTGCGTTGTCTCCGAAATTTTTTAGCGTGGCCGCACGAGTTGCCATGCCCGGGTTACATAGCTGGCCGATCCAAACCCGCTCCATACGTGAACCAGGCGGCTAAATGGAAAGATCACAAACAGCGTCATGCCCATCACCATGTGAACACGGTAAATCCACGGCACGTTAACGATAATGCTGGCAGCATCGCCCTTGAAGGTGATGATGTGCTGAGCCCAGTAACCGAGCTGCACCATCACATGACCATCAAGATGCCCGACCGAAGTAAAGATGCTGGTCAGTCCCAGCAGCAGCGTGGCCAGTATCCACAGCATCACCAGCTTGTCGCCAAAGGAGGTGACAGCAGCAATGCGCGGTTCAGCGAAACGACGATGCAACAGGATCAACAGCCCGAGCAGGCAAAGCAGCCCCAGTCCGGCGCCGCCGATGATCGCCATCATCTGTTTCGCCGCCGTGGTCAGCCCAAAGCTGTGATAGACCTCGGTCGGCGTGAGCAGACCGACCATGTGCGTGGCAAACAGGCTGAGGATGCCGATATGAAAACAGATGCTGCCAATGCGCAGATTGCCGCGTTTCAGCAGCTGCGTTGATTCGCTGCGCCAGGTGTATTGCTCGCGCTCGAAACGGACCAGGCTGCCGAGCAGGAACACGGTCAGGGCGATGTAGGGATAAATTCCGAACAGGAATTGGTGCAGGTTAGTCATTTTCTTCTCCCGTTACCGTGCGCTGTGGGCGCGGGGGTGGAACTGGATGGTCTGGGTGGCCGGTTTTAGCAATGGCTCGGTGCCATCCGGGCTGGGGCCGAACATTTCCATCGCCTCGTCCATATTGCGGATTGGCGGCTCTGAAAGCGGCAGTGGTACGACATCACTCAGCTCGACCAATACCTGGAAGATTGCAGCGTACGGACTTTCATTACGCCGCAGCCGCGTACCAATGGCGGCAAGCACGTGGATCGCTTCGCCCAGCATCTGTTTCGCCTCGTCCGCCGGCAACTCTCCCAAGAATTCCAGAAATAGCGGCACGAAATCGGGCAATTCTTCGTTGCCAGGTTCTAGCCCATAGCGGCGATACTCCTCCATCAGATCGACCATGGCTTGACCACGATCGCGTGATTCGCCGTGAATGTGCTCGAACAAGTGCAGCGAATGCGCTGGATTGCGATCGAACGTGGCAACGTAGTTTTCCTGCAATTCGATCAGGCTATGCGCCGACAGAAAGCGGCTCAGCACCTGCAAATCATCGCGTGCGCTCAAACAGTTACCAATGGCTTCGTCGATTTCATCGCGCGCAGCAAGCAGCGTGGGTTCAGGATAGGACAACAACGCTGACAGCGCGCGATACAACGATGGCGAGTGTTTCATCATTCCACCTCCGGTTTTTTGCGCGATTTGGGCATGTCGACAAAGATCGTGCTGCCTTGCGATTTTTTGCCAAAGAGCGAGCCTTCGCTGGTGCCACCCGAACAGCCGTTGCCAAAGGTAAAGCCGCAACTGCCTTTCTCGTTGAAACTGTCCTCGACCATTTCCTTGTGGCTGGACGGAATCACGAAGCGGTCTTCGTAGTTGGCAATCGCCATGACCTGATACATTTCTTCGACCTGCGCAGCGGTCAGCCCAACCTGTTCAAGCACCGCCGGATCACCCTTGCCGTGCACCGACTCGCCGCGTTTAAAGGCACGCATCGCCAGCATGCGATCAAGCGCGGAAACCACCGGCGCTTCCTTGCCTGCGGTGAGCAGGTTGGCGAGGTATTTGACCGGAATGCGCAGTTGGCTGGTGTCCGGAATGATGCCGTTCATAGAGAGTTGACCCGACTCGGCGCGCGACTGGATCGGCGACAGTGGCGGGATATACCAGACCATCGGCAGCGTGCGGTATTCCGGATGCAGCGGAAAAGCGACCTTCCATTCCATTGCCATCTTCCACACCGGCGATTTCTTCGCCGCATCGAGCCAGCTTTCCGGAATGCCCTGCTTGCGTGCTTCTTCGATGATCGCCGGATCGTTCGGATCGAGGAACAGTTTGAGCTGCTCTTCGTACAGATCCTGGGTATTTTCTACCGACGCGGCGGCTTCAATCTGGTCAGCGTCGTACAGCATCACGCCAAGGTAGCGAATACGCCCAACGCAGGTTTCCGAGCACACGGTCGGCTGGCCGGCTTCGATGCGCGGGAAGCAGAACGTGCACTTCTCGGCCTTGCCCGATTGCCAGTTGAAGTAGATTTTCTTGTACGGGCAGCCGGAGATGCACATGCGCCAGCCGCGGCACTTGTCCTGGTCGACCAGTACGATACCGTCATCCTCGCGCTTGTAGACCGATCCGGACGGACAGCTCGCCACACAGGTCGGGTTCAGGCAGTGCTCGCACAGACGCGGCAGGTACATCATGAAAGTGTTCTCGAAGGTCGAGTACATTTCCTTCTGGATGTCATTGAACAGCTGGTCGCGACTGCGCGAGCTGAATTCGCCGCCCAGATCGTCTTCCCAGTTCGGGCCCCATTCGATCTTGGGCATCTTCTTGCCGGTGATTACCGAGATGGGTCGTGCGGTCGGCGGCGTTTGCGACAGCGGTGCCTTTTGCAGATGCTCGTAATCGAAGGTGAACGGCTCGTAGTAATCGTCGATCTCGGGCATGTTTGGGTTGGCGAAGATGTTCGACAGTATCTTCAGTTTGCCGCCCTGCTTGGGTTCGAGTTTGCCGTCGCTACGGCGAACCCAGCCGCCCTGCCATTTTTCCTGGTTTTCCCACTCTTTCGGGAAACCGATGCCAGGCTTGGTTTCGACATTGTTGAACCATGCGTATTCCACGCCATCGCGGCTGGTCCAGACATTTTTGCAGGTAACCGAACAGGTGTGGCAGCCGATGCATTTGTCCAGGTTCAGCACCATGGCGACTTGGGCTCTGATCTTCATTCATTACACTCCTTGCGGCGTGCGGTGAGAAGTGAGGTGTCGGGGGCGAGGAGTAACCCCGCTCGCACTCACTCTCCACCGGCGCATTTTTGTTTACAGATGCGGGGAAGGCATTTACTCCTGATTCCTCACGCCTTACCCCTCACTGGTCGCTTCGACCAACGGCCCTTCCAGCCAGTCCACCTTGTTCATTTTGCGCACAATCACAAATTCATCCCGGTTGCTGCCGACGGTGCCGTAGTAATTGAAGCCGTAGGAAAGCTGCGCGTAGCCGCCAATCATGTGGGTAGGCTTGGTCACCGTACGGGTGACCGAGTTATGGATACCGCCACGTTTGCCGCTGGTTTCCGCACCCGGCACGTTGATGATTTTTTCCTGCGCGTGGTACATCAGACACATGCCCTTGGGTACGCGCTGGCTCACCACCACACGCGCAGTCAGCGTACCGTTCACGTTGAAGACCTCGACCCAATCGTTATCGACAAGGCCGGCTTGCTTGGCTTCGATCTCCGACACCCACACGTGCGGGCCGCCGCGGCTCAAGGTCAGCATGCGCAGGTTGTCGGTGTAGGTCGAATGGATGCCCCACTTCTGGTGCGGCGTGATCCAGTTCAGCACCAGTTCGTGGTTGCCGTTCGACTTGTTGCCGAGCATCGGGCTGACGGTCTTGGTGTCGATCGCCGGTTTGTAGACACACAAGCCTTCACCGAAATCGAGCATCCAGCGGTGATCCTGATAGAACTGCTGACGGCCGGTCAGCGTGCGCCAGGGGATCAGCTCGTGCACGTTGGTGTAACCGGCGTTGTAGCTAACTTCTTCGGACTCCAGCCCGGACCAGGTCGGCGACGAGATGATCTTGCGCGGCTGCGCCTGCACATCGCGGAAGCGGATCTTGTCGTGCTCGCGGCCCTCGGCCAGGTGGGTGTGGTCACGCCCGGTGATCTTGCCCAGCGCTTCCCAGGCTTTCACCGCGACATGGCCGTTGGTTTCCGGCGCCAGACTCAGGATCATCTCGGCCGCGTCGATCGCGCTTTCCAGCTTGGGTCGACCCTGGCTTACGCCCTCGGTGAGCACCGTTTTGTTCAGGTGCGCCAGTTCGGTGATTTCCTCGCCGGTCTTCCAGCCGATGCCCTTGCCACCATTACCGAGTTTGTCGAGCAGCGGGCCGATCGAGGTGAACTTCTTGTACACATCGCCATAATTGCGCTCGACCACTGCAATATTCGGCATGGTCTTGCCCGGAATCGGCTCGCATTCGCCGTGTTTCCAGTCCTTCGGCTCGAACGCTTGACCAAGTTCGCCCGGCGTGTCGTGCAGCAAAGGAGTCAACACCAGATCTTGCTGCGTACCCAGGTACGGTTCGGCCAGTTCAGAGAATTTCTTGGCTATGGACTTGTAGATTTCCCAGTCGCTCTTCGATTGCCACAACGGTTGTACAGCTTCTGAGAGCGGATGGATAAACGGATGCATATCCGAAGTATTGAGGTCGTCCTTTTCGTACCAGGTGGCCGTGGGCAGCACGACATCCCCGTAAAGACAGGTGGTCGACATACGGAAGTCAAGAACCGTTAGCAGATCGAGTTTGCCTTCCTCCGCCTCTTCCCGATAGGTCACTTCACTCGGGCGCAAGCAATCGTCCTCATCGCTGAAGAGCGCGTTTTGCGTGCCAAGCAAGTACTTGAGAAAATACTCGTGGCCCTTGCCCGAGCTGCCGAGAATATTCGAGCGCCAGACAAACATGTTGCGCGGGAAGTTCTTTGGATTGTCGGGATCGTCGCAGGAAAATTTCAGCCGCCCGGCCTTGATCTCGTCCACGGCAAATTTCACCGGATCGGCACCGGCTGCTTTTGCAGCCGCAGCGATGTCGAGTGGATTGGTCTCCAGTTGCGGCGCGGAAGGCAACCAGCCCATGCGCTCCGACTTGGCATTCAAGTCAAGCAGCGTTTGGTGGCCGTACTTGCCGCTGTCGGCGGTCGGTGCCAGGATTTCGCCGAGCGAGAGTTTTTCGTGACGCCACTGGCTGGTGTGCGCGTAGAAAAAACTGGTCGAGTTCATCTGGCGCGGCGGGCGCACCCAGTCAGTTCCGAATGCCAGCGGCGTCCAGCCGGTCTGCGGACGCAGCTTTTCCTGCCCCACGTAATGCGCCCATCCGCCACCCGATTGGCCAACGCAGCCGCACAGCATCAGCATGTTGATGATGCCGCGGTAGGTCATGTCCATGTGATACCAGTGGTTCAGTGCCGCACCGACGATCACCATGCTCTTGCCGTGGGTGTCGTGCGCGTTCTGGGCGAATTCACGCGCCACAGTGATCACGTCGGCGGCCTTCACGCCCGTGTGTTTTTCCTGCCAGGCCGGGGTATAGGGAATATCGTCTTCGTAACTGCCAGCGACATTGCCACCGCCCAATCCGCGATCGACGCCATAGTTGGCCATGGAGAGATCGAACACGGTAGCGACCAGCACTTCGGAGCCATCGGCGAGCAAAATCTTCTTCACCGGCACATTGCGCACCAGCAGATCATCCGCATCGCGCCCGCCGAAGTAGCTGAAGCCGACACCGACCACGTCATCGCGGTTGTCAATCAGCGAGAGGCGCGGGTCGATCTCGCGCTGGCTGTTGCCATCTTTCTGTTCCAGGTTCCAACGGCCGATCTTGTCGCCCTGCTCGCCCCAGCGGAAACCGATGCCGCCATTCGGCGCAACCACATCGCCACTCGCAGCATCAATCAACAGCGTTTTCCACTCCGGGTTGTTGGCTTCGCCGAGGCTGCCTGTCAGGTGCGAAGCACGCAGGAAATGGTCGGGCACAAACATGCCGTTCTGATGCTTGAGCAGTACCAGCATTGGCATGTCGGTGTACTGCTTGATATAGCTACTGAAGTATTCAGACTGCCCGGCAGTATGGAATTCCTTCAGGATCACGTGGCCCATTGCCATCGCCAGCGCAGCATCGGTACCTTGCTTGGGCGCAAGCCAGATGTCGCCGAACTTGACCATTTCACCGTAATCGCTCGATACCGCCACAGTTTTGGTGCCCTTGTAGCGCACCTCGGTATAGAAGTGTGCATCCGGTGTGCGCGTTTGCGGCACGTTCGAGCCCCACACCATCAGGTAAGTCGAGTTGTACCAATCGGCACTTTCCGGCACATCGGTCTGCTCACCCCATACTTGCGGACTGGATGGTGGCAAATCGCAATACCAATCGTAAAAACTCATGCACACGCCACCAATCAGCGATAGGTACCGGCTGCCAGCCGCGTAGCTGATCATGCTCATCGCTGGAATGGGCGAAAAACCGATGATGCGGTCCGGGCCGTAGTTCTTGATCGTGAAGGCATTGGCGGCAGCAATGATCTCGGTCGCTTCATCCCAACTTGCACGCACAAAACCACCCAGTCCGCGCACGCTCTTGTAACGCTTGGCCTTGACGGGATCCTGGCTGATGCTTTGCCAGGCAGAGATCGGATCCATGGTCACGCGCGCCTCGCGCCACATTTCCATCAAACGACCGCGAACCAGCGGGTATTTCACACGCTGCGCCGAATACACATACCAGCTGTACGAAGCACCACGCGGGCAACCGCGCGGTTCGTGATTGGGCAAGTCTGGCCGGGTACGGGGATAGTCGGTCTGCTGGGTTTCCCAGGTAATCAGGCCGTTCTTCACGTAAATCTTCCACGAGCAAGAACCGGTGCAGTTCACCCCATGGGTCGAACGCACGATTTTGTCGTGCTGCCAACGACTGCGGTATGCGTTTTCCCAACTACGGTCTTCATTAACGACAGCACCATGACCATTGGAAAACGTGGACTGGGTACGAGACAGGAATTTCAGTCGATCCAGGAAGTGACTCATTCTGTATTCTCCGTTCAATCAGCAGGGCATTGCGGCATGTTTGCGGCTGTAGAAATACCAGGTGATCAATGCGCAACTCACATAGAAGGCCATGAATACATACAGTGCCACTTCAGGTCCGCCGGTGTTTTTCATCGACAAGCCAAAACTCTGCGGAATGAAATAGCCGCCGTAAGCACCGATAGCACTGATAAATCCTGCTGCTGCGGCAGATTCCTTCACGCCGGCGAGTTTCGCCCGGTGAATGGCCTGTTCTCCCTGATTGGCCGCTTGACGCTGAACGACGGTGACAAAAATCGTCGGGATCATTTTGTAGGTAGAACCATTGCCGATACCGGAGCAAGTAAACAACAGCATGAAACTGGCAAAGAACCCAGGCCAGCTGCCGGCAGCGCCATGGCCAGGCAGGCAATACAGCACCCCAGCCACGCCGAGAGTCATGCCAAGAAAGACCAGGAACGTAACTTTGGCGCCGCCGATCTTGTCAGCAACAATGCCGCCGACTGGCCGGATCAAGGCGCCGACCAAGGGACCGAGGAAGGCATAGTGCGTGACTGGTACCGCTGGAAACAGGGTTTTGGTCAGCAAGGCAAACGCACCGGCAAAACCGATAAAACTGCCAAAAGTGCCGATATACAGGTAGCACATGACCCAGTTGTGAAACCGGCGAAAAATAACCGACTGGTCGGTGAAGGAGGATTTGGCATCGGAAATATCGTTCATGCCAAACCAGGCAGCGAACGTCGCAATAACGATCAATGGCACCCACATGAACCCGGCGTTTTGCAACCACAGGGTTTTTTCAACACCCTCTTTGACAAAATGTTGTGCCTCCCCGCCCAAACCACCAAACAAGGGAATCGTAATCGCCAGCGGAATCAGGAATTGTCCAATCGACACGCCCAGATTGCCAAAACCGGCATTCAGTCCATTGGCACCGCCTTTTTGTGCAGAAGGATAGAAGTGCGCAATATTGGCCATCGAACTGGCAAAGTTCCCGCTACCCAAGCCGCACAGCAATGCAATCGTCAGCATGGTTGGGTAAGAAGTACTTGTGTCCTGGACCGCAAAACCCAACCACAGCGCAGGAATCAGCAATATAGCAGTCGAAAAAGTCGTCCACTTGCGTCCGCCAAACAGTGAAGGCATGAACGAATAAAAAATACGTAACGTAGCGCCAGAAAGTTGCGGCAACGCTGCCAGCAAAAACAACTGTTCCTTGTTAAAAGAAAATCCGGCACTGGGCAAATTCAGTGTGACCATGCTCCACATGACCGAAATGATGAAAGCCAGGGTCAAACAGGGAATGGAAATCCACAAGTTGCGCCGAGCGATGCTTTTGCCGCTTTCCTTCCAGAAGGTCGGATTTTCAGGTTCCCAGCAGCGAATGATGTATGACATGGATTTGTCTCCGGGTTATTTAAATCAAAATGGGTTGGCAACACGTAGCTGCTGGAATTGGTCGCAGTGTTCTGATCGGACGCAGAATTCGAATGGCAATAACCACCAGGCTTGAAAAGCAGTACGTACATAAGGCAATGCTGCCAAATGAACTGGGTTTGCTTGTTCGTTTTGCTTAGACATGACGAGTCTTGGGTGGGCGAATTTCAATACTTGAAGCCTAGGCTTTGGAATGCACCGGTGAAATTCGCCATTAGCAGGGGTTGATACCCCCCATAAGGACTAGTCACCCTTCCTTCCTCTTCCCATACACCTTGCTGCGCGCAAGCAGATTTCGTCGCCTTGACGAAAATGCAAACCTTCTCACCCCCGCGGTTTTCATTCATTGCCCCCTCATTCGCGAGGAAACACCGTAGTCTGAATTGTTTAGTCCCTTTAAAGATGTATTTTATTTGCACTTTATAAAAGATGCACATAAAATGAATCTTACTGGCCAACGGATCGGCCCTCACCTTCAGAGGAGATCATCATGAGTTCATCGCGCAGACTGTGGCGCATCCTTGCTGTCATCTTCCTGCTTTCCTTCTCGGTATTGGGCTGGATCGGCAGGGAAATCTATCTTTCGGCACCGCCGATTCCAAAGCAGGTTGTCAGTACCGATGGCCGCGTGCTGTTCAGCGCCGGACAAGTGCAGATGGGCCAGGAAGCGTGGTTTTCCGCCGGCGGCCAGCAACTGGGTTCGGTATGGGGGCACGGCAGTTATCTGGCGCCAGACTGGTCGGCCGACTGGCTGCACCGCGAGGCGCTGGCGCTGGGCGAGGCGATCGCGCAAAAGCAGTATCACGCGGCCTACGCCAATCTGGGTCGTGATGAGCAAGCGGTGGTGGCGGCGCGGGTGAAATATGAATTGCGCAGCAACAGCTATGACGCCGCAACTGGCACGATCACGGTCAGCGCCGAGCGCGCAACGGCGATTGCCGAACAGGTGAAGCATTACTCCGGCCTGTTTGGCGACGATCCGTCGTTCAATAGCCTGCGCGACCAGTATGCGATGGTGCTTTCCACGCTGAAAAACAAGCAGGATCTGCAAGCGCTACCGGCGTTCTTCTTCTGGGCTTCCTGGGCAGCCGCGACCGATCGTCCGGGCGAAACGAACCTGTCCTACACCAGCAACTGGCCGCACGAGCCGTTGGTCGACAACGTGCCGACGACCTCGAACGGGGTCTGGTCGATTGCCAGCGTGATCTTGCTGATCGCCGGTATTGCCGTGATGCTGTGGTTCCACATGATGCATCATGAAGCTGCCGATCCGGCGCCGCTCAAATCCGATCCGCTGTTTGATCTCAAGCCCACGCCATCGATGAAGGCCACGCGCAAGTATTTCTACGTGGTGATCGGTTTGCTGCTGGTGCAGGTCGGCATGGGCGCGATCACGGCGCATTACGCGGTCGAAGGGCAAAGTTTCTTCGGCTTCCCGCTGGCTGAAATCCTGCCGTACACGGTAAGCCGCACCATCCACACCCAGCTGGGCGTGTTGTGGATTGCCACCGCTTGGCTGGCGACGGGCTTGTATATCTCGCCGGCACTGTCCGAGCATGAGCCGAAATTCCAGAAGCTCGGCGTCAACGTGTTGTTCTATGCCTTGCTGCTGATCGTGGTCGGTTCAATTGCCTGTGGTTGGGTCGGTACCCAAGCTCGGCTGGGGCGTAATTTCAGCTTCTGGCTCGGCAATCAGGGTCTGGAATACACCAGCATGGGCCGGATCTGGCAATACCTGCTGTTCGTCGGCCTGATGATCTGGCTGCTGCTGATGGGCCGTGCGCTGTGGCCGGCAATCAAGAAGCCGTCTGAGAGCCGTGGCCTGATCGCGATGGTGTTCCTCTCGGCCACCTGTATCGGCGGTTTCTACGCCAGCTCGCTGATGTGGGGCCAGCACAGCCATTACTCGATGATCGAATACTGGCGCTGGTGGCTGGTGCACCTGTGGGTGGAAGGCTTCTTCGAAGTGTTCGCCACTGCCGTGATTGCACTGATCTTCACCCGTCTGGGCCTGATTCGCGCCTCGACCGCCAACACGGCGATCGTGCTGGAAACCATCGTGTTCCTGTTCGGCGGCATCCTCGGTACGCTGCATCACCTGTATTTCACCGGTACGCCGACTTCGGTGATCGCCGTCGGCGCGATGTTCTCGGCGCTGGAAGTGGTCCCGCTGGCGCTGGTCGGGCTGGAAGGCTATCGCAACTATCAACGCAGCAAGTCTGCGCCGTGGCTGACCGCGTATCGCTGGCCGATCATGTATTTCATTGCCGTCGGTTTCTGGAACAGTGTCGGCGCCGGGTTGCTCGGCTTCGCGATCAACCCGCCGATTGCGCTGTATTACGTGCAAGGTTTGAACATGACTGCAGCGCACGGCCATGCGGCGCTGTTCGGCGTGTACGGCATGTTGGGAATCGGTTTGATGCTGTTCTGCCTGCGCGGTCTGTCGCCGCGTGCTGCGTGGCAGGATAAATGGCTGAGCCCGGCGTTCTGGTCGCTGAATATCGGCTTGGCGATGATGGTGTTCCTGTCATTGCTGCCGGCCGGTATCTACCAGGCGTGGGCCAGCGTGAGCCAGGGCCTGTGGTATGCCCGCTCGGCCGATGTGATTCACTCCAAGCTGATGACCACGTTGGTCTGGATGCGCGTGCCGGGAGACATCGTGTTTTCGGTCGGCGTGCTTTGCCTGGGTGTGTTCGCGCTGTGCTTGCTTAACCGAAAGCATGCAGAGTCCAGGCAGGTCGAATTGCCGGGAATACGAACATTTCCGTAGCTGATCAACCCAGGCCTCATGCATTCGAGCAGAATCAGCTTCGTCGCTCGAATGCATGCTACACAATAATGTAATTAATTGAGGATCGCTCAGCACTGCGTCGTTAAGGTATATTTCATACACTGCTTTTAACAACGCGATGCATCCAATCTTATGAAACTAACCAGTTTTACTGATTACACCCTGCGCGTGCTGATGTACCTGGGGCTGGAAACCGACCGTCTTGCGACGATCCAGGGTATCGCAGAGGCGTATGGCATTTCGGAAAACCACCTGATGAAGGTCGTGCATCATCTGGCCAAGAGCGGCATGGTCGAATCGCTGCGCGGCAAGGGCGGCGGTATTCGTCTCGCGTTGCCGCCTGATCAGATCCGCATTGGCACGGTGATTCGCGCGGCCGAAGGCGATAGCCCGATCGTTGAATGTTTTTCCAGCCACGATACCTGCAAGATCACACCGAACTGCAAACTGGCCGGCATCCTGCACCGCGCTTTTGAAGCGCTGTATGCCTCGCTCGATCAATACACGCTGGCCGATCTGCTGACGCAGCCAGAACCGATGATTCATATTTTGCAATTCCAGCGCAGAGCCTAACCGGGAGCCTCGCCATGAACTTTCCGCAAACCGATGCGTTTGATGTCCACGGTCTGACTTTCGACAAGGCGTTGATCGAGCGCCTGGCCGGCAATGGCCCGCGCTATACCTCGTACCCGACCGCCGACCGCTTTCATGCCGGATTTGGCGAGGCCGAATACCGCCGGATCGCCGGCGAGCGCTTCGCACCTGGTACGCAGCGCCCGTTGTCGCTGTATGTGCATATCCCGTTCTGCAACACCATCTGCTATTACTGCGCGTGCAACAAGATCATCACCAAGGACAAATCCAAGGCCGCGGTTTACCTCGATTACCTCGACAAGGAAATCGCGCTGCAGGCTCCGCTGTTCGAGGGCCGCACGCGCGTCGAGCAATTGCACTTTGGCGGCGGTACGCCGACTTTCCTGTCGGACGAGCAACTGACCCGGTTGGTGACCACGCTGCGCCGGAACTTTGATTTTTCCCCGAACGACGAAGGCGAATATTCGATCGAGATCGACCCGCGCAAGGTGCAGCCGCACACGGTGGCGCTGCTCGGCCAGCTCGGTTTCAACCGCATGAGTCTGGGCGTACAGGATTTCGATCCGGAGGTGCAGGCCGCGGTGAATCGCATCCAGAGCGAAGCTGAAACCATGGTGGTGATCGATGCCGCGCGCCAGCATGGCTTCAAGTCGGTCTCGATCGACCTGATCTACGGCCTGCCCAAGCAAACGCTGGCGGGATTCAGTGTCACACTCGACAAGATCATCGCCGCACGGCCCGACCGGTTGTCGGTCTACAACTACGCGCACCTGCCACATCTCTTCAAACCGCAGCGGCGCATCGAAGAATCCGACTTGCCCTCGCTCGATGCCAAGCTCGATATCCTGAGCCTGGCGATCAGCAAGCTGGCCGATGCCGGCTATGTGTATATCGGCATGGACCACTTCGCGCTGCCCGATGATGAGCTGGCTATTGCGCAACGTGCCAGCACGCTGCACCGCAATTTCCAGGGCTATTCGACGCACGACGACATCGATCTGGTCGCGCTTGGCGTTTCCGGCATCGGCAAGATCGGCGCGAGCTACAGCCAGAATGTGCGTACGACCGACGAATATTACGCGCTGCTCGATCAGGGGAAACTGCCGCTGTTTCGCGGCATTCAACTCACTCGCGACGACGAGTTGCGCCGCAGTCTGATCCAGCAGTTGATGTGCCAGTTCACGCTGGATATCCGCGCCATCGAAGCGGAATGGGGAATCGTCTTCGACAATTATTTTGCGCAGGAATTGCCCAAGCTCGCCGAGTTCATTGAACAAGGGCTGCTGATACAGGATGCCGAATACATCCGCATCCTGCCGCGCGGGCGCTTGCTGGTACGCAATATCGCGATGGCATTTGACTGCTATCTGCGCACGACCGCACCGCTGGTACGGTATTCGAAAGTTATTTGATACAGACTCGGATTAAACAAATGAGCGATTCAAAACCGGCCACACCGCTGCGGCAAGAACACCACTCAGACAAAGCCAGTTAAGAGACTCCGATAATGGCTAAAAAATTTCCTCTGAATCCCAAACACCCAGAACGAATCTGTTGGGGGTGCGACAAATACTGCCCTGCTGATTCACTCAGATGCGGTAATGGCTCGGACCGCACACAGCACCCTATTGAGATGTTTGGAGAGGATTGGTTCGAATGGGGGTGCGACGTTGCGGTGGAGTCCACAGAAACAACGGATTCCTGACATTCAGTGACCATGGCATAGGGAAACAAACTGGTTTTTGACAGAAGTGCGGTTCCATTGAATGCGTGCTGATGGGTAGCGCCAAAACGAAACGGCCTCGCAGGGCCGTTTCGTGTTCATACAGCGTTTAATCTTTACTCGCGCGGCTCGCCTTGCTGATTAACTGTCACCGTGGCTCCCGGATCATAGGTCATCTGCACTTGATGCTCCTGGCCCCGGAAGTTGTAGGTCACATCCCAGAAATCCGGTTTTGCTTGACTGGGTACGCTACGACAACGCTGGACATCTTGAGTCGTGACCTGTTGCCCACCGCTGCGGCCTACGTTGGCGCCCACCGCGGCCCCTGCGACCAAACCGCCGACAGTGGCAAGATCTTTACCGCTGCCCCCGCCAATCTGATGACCGAGTATTCCGCCAATTACCGCGCCGGCAATGGCTCCGGGGATGTTGGCATCATTATGTTCCTGAACGACTTGTCCGCGTTCGACCCAGCAACGCTGCTCGGGCGGGCCAACCACTGCGCGCACGGATGTCACATTGGCATCGTACAGCCGTTCATTGTCGCGCCGACGGTAGTTGTCGGTCACGGCAGGTGCATAGCGATTATCTTCAACACGCGCATTCCTGCTTACCGCACGCATCGATGAAACGCGATCATTCAATCCCATCGCAGCAAGTGACGGGTAGCGGCCCGGGCGCAAATTGACGCAACGACCGCCAAACCGGACATCTTCGCAAACCTCCCACTGGCCACGGGAAACCACCACCGACGAGGCACGATCATTAAAACCATAACGCTGCAGATTGCCAATTTGTTCTTCTGCGGTGAAAGAGCGGCCGGAAAAACCTTCGTGTTCGTAAAAGGTAATTTGTGCTGCCTCATTGTTGTCGTGGATAGCAACAGGCATAGGTGCATAGCGATAATCATTGATGCGTTCATTACGGCTCACGGCACGTACTGATGAAACGCGATCATTCAAGCCCATCGCAGCCAACGACGGGTACTGGCCTGGGCGCAGTACAACGCACCGCCCACGAAACCGGGCATCTTCACAAACCTCCCACCGCTCCTGTTCCACCATCGCTGATGAGGCTCGATCATTGAAACCGAAGCGTTTGAAATTGCTGATCGATCTGTCCGTCGAGAAGGAGCCTCCCTCAAAGCCTTCGTGTTCATAAAAAGTGACTTGTGCTATCGCCTGTGTGGCAATGGTCAATAAACCCACTGCCAATGCGTTTTTCAAAATTGCATTCACTTGATGTCTCCAGAGAAAAAGTTGCAAATACCGTCGTCCATATCGAACTACGATACCCACCCCCACCGCTCGAAAATCGGGCTTAGCGGGATACTGATTCAACACTGCAAGGCACTCATCCATTTGGGATGTAGCACGGTGCTGGCAGCATGCAGAATCAGGCGACCAGACGTTGATGATGACGGGTTGAAACGCTTGGGTCTGTACGTATCCGTACATAGCAACTTCGGAATATCTGGAAATCAAAATCACAAAAGCAACCGGAGGGGGCCAAATCCCGAATTGAAAACCTATGGCTACTGGAAATATCTTGTCATCCTTGCGAGGCATCCATCCGGAACCGCTTCTTATGTGCGCTACCGCACAGATGATTGCAACTCTACAAGTTGATACTTATCAAAGAGGCATGACATCAGAGTCTGTTTTTTAGCCGAACTCTTCTAGTGAAAGGAATCTGAAATGCTACTCATGTTTTTCGATTTTCCCTGGTGGGCTTATATACTGGTCACGCTCGTTCTGACCCACATCACCATCGTGGCAGTCACTATCTATCTTCATCGCCATCAAGCACATCGGGCACTCGAATTGCATCCCGTCATTAGTCATTTTTTACGCTTCTGGCTGTGGCTCACTACTGGCATGGTCACCCGGGAGTGGGTGGCAATTCACCGCAAACACCACGTCAGGAGCGACTTGCCAGGAGACCCCCACAGCCCGCAAGTTTTCGGTATTCGAAAAGTCCTGTTCGATGGCGTTGATCTCTATCGGCAGGAAACCAGGAATACCGCGACGATAGAGAAATATGGCAAGGGCACGCCTGACGACTTCATCGAACGCAAACTGTACGCGCAGCATTTCCCTTTCGGCCTCGGCTTGATGCTGGTAATCGATATCGCCCTGTTCGGCCCGATTGGGCTCAGCATGTGGGCAGTGCAGATGCTATGGATTCCGTTTTTTGCTGCTGGCGTGATCAATGGTGTTGGTCATTATTGGGGATATCGGAATTTTGCACCGACCGATGCCTCACGCAACATCGTTCCATGGGGCCTTTTGATCGGGGGCGAGGAGTTGCACAACAATCATCATGCCTATGCCACTTCGGCGCGTTTTTCAAATCGCTGGTGGGAATTCGATATCGGTTGGCTGTACATCTGCCTCCTGGCGCAGCTACATCTCGCGCGGGTGAAGAAAGTTGCACCGAAGGTATGTAACAACCCCTCCAAGATATTCTGCGACGCAGATACCTTGCGGGCGGTTATCACGCACCGCTGCGACGTGCTGGCGCGTTTCGGCCGCTCCGTGCGCCGAACCGCAATGGAAGAAATTCGCAAACGGCGTACTGCGCTGCCGGAATTCAAGTATTCCCAGTTGCGCTACGTGATCAAACACTGGTTGCAAAGAGACGCCTTGACCCTGCCTGCGAAGGAACGCGTTACGCTGGAACAGATGCTGCACTCCAGCGCGGTGTTGAACACCATTGATTCGATGCGACAAGATCTCGCTGCCTTATTGAATCGATCCGGCATTACGACTGAACAGCTCGTGAAACAACTGGAAGACTGGTGCCGGCGTGCCGAAACAAGTGGTATTGGCGCACTACGGGAGTTTTCTCACACGCTGCGTGGTTACGACTTACCCTCGAAGACATGACTGCTGTTCCTTCTATCATTGCGCAGGGGAACATTGCAGATGATTTCAATAGCTCCAGACGACTTGGCATCACCACGATGGGTAAACAAACGGATGCAATTCCTGCGCAAATCTCTGCTCGTTGCCAATGAAAGTTAGTTAAATCTGGTCAGAATCAAGATGATCCAGTTCCACCCGGTTACGACCCGCCTCCTTGGCACGATACAAAGCTTTGTCTGCACGCTCGATCGCATCCCCTATCAGCTCGTTTTCCGCCACCTCGGCCAAACCTATAGAAACCGATTGGTGAACATTGTTCTTGCCATCGCTTATCTTGTTTTTACACGCTCGTTGACGCAGCCTTTCCAGCACCGGTGCGGCTTTCTCGAGTGATGTATCCGTTAGCAGAACAAGAAATTCTTCTCCGCCATATCGGTACACCATGTCTTGGGGACGCAGGCTTTCGACGAAGCGTTGCGCCAGAGTTTCAAGCACGACATCCCCAAAGCAATGCCCGTATTCGTCGTTGGTATTTTTAAACTCATCGATATCTAACATGGCGATGGTAAGGTGGCGACCGGTGAGCTTTGCCCGCTCATGCTCGCGGTCAAGATCGCGCTCCATGGCTGCCCTATTGCGCAAGCCTGTCAAGGTATCCACATCCGTGAGCGAGAGATTAATGCCGGAATCCAGACGACTCTCGAAACGGTCAAATTCATGCAACGCACGGACAAGGTTCGCCAACTGCATCGGCTGGAACGAGCCGTTTATTGCTTCGTCCAGCACTTCTTTTGCCAGCAAACTGAGTTTATCCTGCCTGACAACCAACTCCCGATAAACCCAATGCCCACTGACTTCCACTGGTGGAACTTCTTCTAGCCAGTGTCTGAAATCCAGGTATTCAAGCGTACCGACACTTTCATCTAGCGGCCCATCAACATTAGGGAAATGCAGCCGAAAGAAAAAATTGAGCAGGCCTTTCCGATGCATCATCACGGCCCGCCGAAAATCATTACGGAAACGGTGAAGATCGTTGTTTTCGAGTTGCTCGGCAATCGGTTCGCTCATTACATTTCATCCAATGGAAATTTCACTCTCGGTCTTCAAGGCTTTGCTCAACACCAGACACCAGCGATGCCAGCCTGATAGTGTTAGTTAGCAAAGATTCATTCAAAACCCCCGAAATCCTCAACACTGATTCGCAAAATAACTGCATAAATCGCCCTCAATATGGGCAACAGTGGTCCAGTCAATGCAAGGAAGCATTCTGGCGATAATGGATAGAAACATCCGTTCGTTATCGAACATAAACAACATGTATGCAAAGGCGATCACGCATAACGATCGCAACCTTTTTGTTGCCCTACCGTCGATTCAAGCTATCGGAACAAGAAATTTCCGGCCTCAAGTCCGATAATTTATTGACAAATTATTTACTTAACAAAAAAGCAAAAAGAAAGCATATGCTTGATATCAACCCCTATCCAATGCGCTACTCCTCAGTCCTCTCGCTACGATCAAAAAATATAGATTCATCAAAAAACACAATATATTGACACCACGCAAACAAACGGCACAATATGGTGTGCGTTTATTTCAAAGTATCAGATATTGATTAAAGACAAATTCTATCGTCACTTTTGCAAAATATATCGCCCCCTGCTTTCGTTGAATCGAATACATTACAGGCCTTGATTACGGCAGAGACGTCCGAAAACAGCGGCGCCTTTGCTTTGAAGAACCTGGTCATGGCGGAGCCTGCAAACCGCCGGTCCGGAATACAGGAGAACCTGATGCTGCAAGTTACCAAGCGCGATGGCGCCATTGTTGAATACACCAGTGCAAAAATCGCCGATGCTTGCGAACGTGCAGCACGTGCAGTGAACTACCCCAATCCGCGCGAGCTTGCGCTCAGTATCGCCAATCAGGTGGAGCTGCAGTGTCTGGCCTGCCAGCAGGACGCGCTCGATATTCCGACTATTCAGGATATGGTCGAAAACTCCTTGATGAAAGATTGCCCGGAAGTAGCCCGGGTTTACATCCAGTATCGCCATGACCGCGACATGATCCGCACACGCGGGTCGGAGCTACACGCCAAGTTGATGGGAATGGTGCACAAGACCGATCTGGATGCCACTACCGAGAACGCCAACAAGGATGCCAACGTCTTTCCGGTCATGCGCGACCTGATGGCTGGCATCGTTTCCAAGCAGTTCGCCAGCAACTTCCTGCCCAAGGACATACTGGAAGCGCACCGCAAAGGCGATATTCACTACCACGATCTCGACTATTCGCCGTTTCTGCCATTCACCAATTGCTGCCTGGTCGACCTGAAAGGCATGCTCGACAAGGGCTTCCGCCTGGGCAACGCCCAAATCGAGAGCCCGCGCTCAATTGGCGTCGCCTGCGCGGTCACCTCGCAGATCATCGCACAGGTCGCCAGCCATCAATACGGCGGTACCACGATCCCCAACATCGATCAGACACTGGCGCCATATGTGCAGAAAACCTACGAAAAAAATCTCGAGGTGGCACAGAAATATGGCATCGCCCAGCCGGAAATCTACGCACGGGAAATGACCGAAAAAGAGGCCTATGACGGGATGCAGGCCTGCGAGTACGAAATCAACACCCTGTTCAGCTCCAATGGCCAGCAGCCCTTTGTCACGTTCTCTTTCGGCATGGGCACGACTTGGCAGGAACGCGCGATCCAGCGTTCTATTCTGCAGATCCGCATCAAGGGGCTCGGCCGCGACGGCATTACCCCGGTTTTTCCCAAGCTGGTGCTGTTCCTGGAAGAAGGGATCAATCTGCGTCCGGAAGACCCGAACTACGATATCAAACAGCTGGCGCTCGAATGCACGTCCAAGCGCATGTACCCGGACATCATCTCGACCAAGCTCAACCGCAAGATCACCGGCTCCAGCGTTCCCGTCTCGCCGATGGGTTGCCGCAGCTTCCTCTCGGTATGGAAAGACGCCTCGGGTAAAGAAATTCTGGATGGTCGGAACAACCTTGGCGTGATCAGCCTGAACCTGCCGCGCATCGCAATCGAGTCCAAGGGTGATCGGGTGCGCTTCGACGAGCTATTCAATGCCCGTTTGAAATTGTGTTTCCGCGCACTGATGAGCCGCATCCGTCGCCTGGAAGGCGTTAAGGCCAATGTCGCGCCGATCCTGTACTCCGAAGGCGCGTTCGGCACCCGGCTCGACCCGCAGCAAAACATCATGGATCTATTCAAGAATGGTCGAGCTTCGATATCGCTCGGTTATATCGGCCTGCACGAAGTCGGCATGCTGATGTTCGGCAAGCATCCGTTCGACGACACCGAATGCCAGTCTTTCCTGCATGACATCGTCTCGCGCATGACGGCTGCAACCAAAGTCTGGAGCCGTGAAACCGGTTTTGCCTTCTCGCTCTACTCGACGCCAAGCGAATCCTTGTGCAACCGTTTTTGCAAACTGGACCAGGAACGCTTCGGCACGATCGAGAACGTCACCGACAAGGGTTATTACACCAATTCCTTCCACCTCGACGTATTCCGCAAGGTCAACCCGTTCGAGAAAATCGATTTCGAGGCCGGTTTTGCCGACCACGCCAGCGGCGGCCACATCAGCTATGTGGAATTGCCGAATATGCGGCACAACCTGAAAGCACTGGAACAGATCTGGGATTACGCCGTTGAGCATGTCCCCTACTTCGGCACCAACACGCCGGTCGATTCCTGCGGCAAATGCGGCTTCATGGGCGAAACGAAAACCACAGAAGACGGCTTCACCTGCCCCGACTGTGGCAATACCGATAGCGCAACGCTTTCCGTGACCCGGCGTGTATGCGGTTATCTGGGCAGCCCCAACTCCCGTCCGTTCAATGCAGGCAAGCAAAAAGAAATGGTCCGCCGCGTCAAGCATTTCGGCGAAGCCGTACACTAAACTCGATGAATTACGATCGTTTCTACACCTGCGATCTGGTTAACGGCGAAGGCATCCGCGTCACGCTGTTCGTGACCGGTTGCCTGCATGCCTGCGCAGGCTGCTACAACCGCTCAGCCTGGGACCGCAAGGCTGGCCTCCCCTTCACTGCTGATGTCCAGGAACAGATCCTTGCTGCCTGCGCAACGCACGACGGACTGAGTCTTTCCGGTGGCGACCCGTTGCTTCCGCACAATCGCCCCACCATCCTGGCGCTATGCCGTGCGTTCAAGCAACGCTATCCGCACAAGGACATATGGTTGTGGACCGGCTACCTGTACGAAGACATTGCCGATTTGGAAATTCTGACTTTGATCGACGTGCTGATTGACGGTAAATACGAGCAGGACAAACCCACCAGCCAACCCTGGCGCGGATCGGCCAATCAGCGACTGATCCGGCTCACAGCATCCCCGTCTCTATCTGATAAAAGCTTCGCCCACGCCTGAAAGCTGAGGCTCGAACATGCCTTATTTAAGATCAATAACCCCAGCGTATTGCCAGGGCTATTGAAGTCTGTGAGCAGCAAAAAGCCCTGCATTTTGCAGGGCTTTTTAGATGGTATTACGCGATTAACGCGTGCTTACCAATTCCACAACGTGCCGTCTTCCAGACGCGCCACCGGCAGATAAGCTGGCTCGTACGGATACTTCTTGGCCAATTCTTCGTCGATCTCCACACCCAGACCCGGCAGCTCGCCCGGATGCATGTAGCCGTCGTTGAAGCTCCAGCCGCACTTGAAGACATCCATGGTCTGCTCGTGGTGGCCCATGTATTCCTGCATGCCAAAGTTCGGCGCCCACAGGTCGAAGTGCAAGGCCGCGCCCATGCACACCGGCGACAGATCGGACGGGCCATGACTGCCGGTGCGGACCTGGTACATCGCAGCAAAGTCGGCAATCCGGCGCATGTGGGTAATGCCGCCCGAGTGGGTGATGGTCATGCGGATGTAGTCGATCAACTGTTCTTCGATCAGTTGCTTGCAATCCCAGATGGTGTTGAACACTTCG
>JARLJJ010000673.1 GCA_031291275.1 Formivibrio sp. | reverse complement strand
GGCCTTTTAGTGCAAACAGGACTCGTGCCTTGATCCGGGAAAACATAGATCTACCTCACTCTTCATCCATGCATTTGTGCTCATTCTTACCATCGCGGCCAGGCAAGGGCTTGTTGATCCGAGAGTTGTTCTGCAACGATCGGCAGCGTGCTGCACATGCTGATATTAGACCATTCAAAAGCGCTGATCGAGGGAGGTTTGAGCAGGAGCAGTGCATCAAAATCTCACGTTACACCCTCGAAAGGAATACTGGCGTCGATCGCATGACTTCCCTTCCGCAAGTGGTAATTCGCGGCTGAAACGAACCGCGTATCCGCAATGATCCCAAAACCGGTTGCCGGCGCTGCGCTCCGAGGAGTGCGCTCGCTGTACGAGAGTTGGTTCGATTCGAAGAGCGTGCCGATTGAGCCGCCGCCGCAGACAATGACGTTCAACTTTTCCGTAATCACGTAGGCCGGCTGGCAAATGATGTTGTTCACAAGCTCGGTAGTGACATTGAGCTGATTTACAAGAATCAGAAACGCGCACCCGGCAGGTCTCAAACGCGTGAGAGCCGATGGCGGCGTGCGGGCGCATGGTCCTTATAAGAAATGCTGCAGGTTCAGCAGAGGTTTCCCCTATGGCTCAATCTGGCAGCCCGGCTCTCGCAGTCTCTTAGTCCACGATGAGCGTGACATTCGCTGATTGCGATACGGACGCTGAAGTCGTGGTCACCGTGATGGTATAAGTCTGCGCTTTCTGACTGGAGAACTGGCCAGCAGGGGCAGTGCACCCGGTAAGCCCCACGAACGACGCCGCTACAACCAGCAAGAGCACCATGCCAGAAAGTTGCAGCATGCGTTTGCCGGAGCGCCTGATGCGGCCCCCGAAGGGCAGCAGTAAGATACAGAACGCCACTAGAGGCAGTCCGGTGTTCAATCGTTTGTTCCGTTCAAGCATTGCGTTCACGGTCTGCGCGGGAACCTGAATACTCAGAGTGACGTTGGTCGTACCGCTGCCCGCGGCAATTGTTTGCGGAGAAAAGGTCGCCGTATATCCCGCTGGCAGACCGGATG
>JARLJJ010000672.1 GCA_031291275.1 Formivibrio sp. | reverse complement strand
TTTTGGCCTGATGGATTTGGTGGGCATTGATTTAGGCCCGCATGTGAATGCCTCGCTGGCAAGGCTGCTGCCGGCATCGGATGCGTTTCATACGATGAACCGCGATACCGCGATGATCGAGACGATGATTGCGCAAGGCTATACTGGCAACAAAGGCAAGGGCGGGTTTTACCGCTCGGCGCGCGGGGCTGATGGCAAACGCGAAAAATCCGCGTTGATTTTGAGCAAGGCCGCTGGCGGGACGCTGGAATGGCGTCCGGCGGTGAAACCGGAAATTGCTGAAGTTAAAGAGGCGCGCAAGGATTTAAAGAAGCTGCTGGGCGCTGATACCAAGGCCGGCAAATATGCCTGGGGCGTGGTGGGCAGGGTGCTGGCCTATACGGCCTCACTGGTGCCGGAGATTGCCACCGACATTTCCGACATCGATGAAGCGATGCGGCTTGGTTATACCTGGAAGTTTGGCCCGTTTGAGTTGATGGATATGCTGGGTGCCGCGTGGGTGGCGAAGAACTTGGCGTCGCTGAATATCGCGGTGCCGCCGCTGCTGGCGAAAATCGGTGATGGGAAATTCTATACTGATGCCGGGCAATATACGCTGGAGGGAACTTATAAGCCCATCCGCCGCCCCGAAGGCGTGATTCTGCTGGATGATTTCAAGCGCGGCAAAAAGCCGGTGCTGGGCAACAAGAATGCTAGCGTGTGGGATATTGGCGACGGCGTGTTGTGCTTTGAGATGCATGCTGAAGTACGCGGCGTGGTGCGAAACATGATTGATGGTGACACGATCGCCTTGATTGAGAAAACCACCGCGCTGGTGGCCAAAAGCTATAAGGCGCTGGTGTTTTATGACGATGTTCTGCGCGAGCAGCCACAGAAGACCAATTTTTCGCAAGGCGCTAATATCGGGCTGGTGCAGCTGGCCGCCAATATCCGTATGTGGGGAAGCATCGAGAAAGGCATCAAGCAGGGCCAGGCCGCCTATTTGGGGCTGCGTTATGCACCGTTCCCCGTAGTGGCGGCCCCGGTTGGGTTAGCCCTTGGCGGCGGCTGCGAATTGCTGCTGCACTCCGACCATGTGCAGGCCTATGCCGAGAGCTATATCGGGCTGGTGGAAGTGGGCGTTGGCCTCATTCCTGGCTGGGGTGGCTGTGCGACCATGCTGACCCGCTGGCAGCATGCCAAAGAGATGCCGAAAGGTCCGATGCCGGCGGTGGGCAAGGTGTTCGAGATGATCTCAACCGCCACGGTTTCAAAATCGGCAGCTGAGGCCAAGGAGCTGATGTTCCTGAAACCTTCCGATGGCATCACGATGAATCGCTACCGGCTGCTGGCCGATGCGAAGGCCAAGGCGCTGGAACTGGCCACGAATTATACCGTGCCGGAGGCCAAGCCCTTGCAACTGCCGGGCGCTTCGGGCCGGGTTGGGTTGAAGATGGCGGTGGAGGGTTTCCATAAGCGCGGCATCGCCACTGACCATGATGTGACGGTATCGGACCAGCTTGCGATGGTACTGAGCG
>JARLJJ010000671.1 GCA_031291275.1 Formivibrio sp. | reverse complement strand
TGCATACGGCTGCGCATTCGACCAGTTCATGACGGACAACAACACCGTGTACGTGAAGTTGGACGATGACATCATCTTCATCAAGGACGGCAGCATCGAGCACTTGGTGTTGGCGGTGCTAACCAACAAGGACTACAGCTTCTACAGTGGCTCGGTGGTGAATAACCCGCACTCGTACGCGGTGCATCAATTCATTGGCGCGCACCCGCCGGTGACGTATCATTGGCAGCATTGGTCACCCCGTTCGCCTCCCTACGTCCCGTACAACGTGTCCGGCGCCTTCTACTATGGCAAGAACATGTACGACTCCGCAGGCAGTTCCGCACATGAGGCGTTTATATACAACGTCGCCAGCAACCGCCTGGACGTGTACGGCTACGGCATCTGGAATCAGAACGAGTGCCTGTGCGGCAAGGGCCAGATTGGCCTGTACCTGTGCAAGGATGGCTTTTACCGGTGGAACATCAATGTGTTTGCGTATCTGCGGGAGGGCACACTGGCGTACAAGAACAAAATCCCGGGCTTTGACGAGCCTGCGATCGGCATGGGCTGGCCGAAGGTCATGCCGCCCAACCGCGTCGGCATGCTGGGCGAGGCGCTGTTCGTTCATTACGAGGTATGATTGTGACTCATGGATGAGAAAAATGCGTTGTTTGTGTGTCTGTGCTGGCGGTTTGTGTGTGTGCCCTGAGGTTAGCGTTTTGGGGCGCAATTGTGCCTCTGATGCGCTGCTGTCTTTTGTTGCTACTCACTACTATCGTCTCTGTATGTGTTCCCTCCCCACAGTTCACGCTGCAGCGGCAATCATCCCCTGATTTTGGCCTGCGCGAGGACATCCTGCTGCCGTGGTACCACGCCTTCGCAGACCAGTATGTGAGAAAGCCGTGGGGAGGCTGGCAGGGCAACGCCACGCTGCTGCCCCTGTATGAAAGCATGGCGTGGAAGAACGGCGAGGATCGCTTCGGTAGATTCCCAACCAGTCGAGGCCGGGACCCTGTCACCGGGCTG
>JARLJJ010000670.1 GCA_031291275.1 Formivibrio sp. | reverse complement strand
TATCTGGAACGGGCGGTGGCAGCAGGGATCGGTTGGCCGTTGCCGGAAGGCTTGGGCGAAGAAGAACTGGAAGCCAAGTTGTTTGGGAACCAGCCCGTGCAGGCCAGAGCGGTGCGACAGCGGTCACAACCGGATTGGAATACCATCCATCCGCAACTGCAACAACATCGTCATCTGACCCTGCAGTTGGCGTGGGAAGAATACCGGCATGCGAATCCCGAGGGGTATCGCTACAGTTGGTTTTGCGAATGCTATCAACACTGGCGGCGACACCTGGATGTGGTGCTGCGTCAGGAACACAAAGCCGGGGAAAAGATGTTCGTGGACTGGGCGGGGGCAACGATTCCCGTCTATGACAGTACGACGGGGCAAGCCTGGCCGGCATCGCTGTTTGTTTCCGTGCTGGGCGCCAGTGCAAACCACCTACGACGCCGCGGCCACGCTGGCGAAATGGGACCGTAAAGCCTTGGAGCGTTGAGGTGGACCGGGAGGAACAAGATGGCGAACGCGTGCACTCATCTCGACCAGATCAAGATCACGCACACCAAAATTCACGTTTGTGAGGACTGCGTCAAAATTGGAGACACCTGGGTACATCTGAGGCTGTGCCTGGAATGCGGACACGTGGGCTGCTGCGATTCCTCCAAGAACAAACATGCCACCAAGCACTACCATAAAACGCAGCATCCGCTAATGCGCTCCATCGAACCGGGAGAAGCCTGGATGTGGTGCTATGTCGATAACGTCTCGCCTGGCGAACTGCCTGACTGACTACGGCAGGCAAACCGCTAGATCGGCCAATAGTGCCTGTCACTAAGGTGGCGGCGCGTCGCGAGAAACTGCTTAACCCTTAACTGCAAACCCCTGCGCACTGGTCAGTTGTTCAGACCCATCGTACTTGGCATATTTTCGTCGATTCCAGCGGGGGATACAACTTTCCTGAATAGTGGCAAGCTGCATCGAGTTCGTATGCAGTGAAATTCTTGATTCACCACGGGCCGCAATAGCCATGAGTGCACCCATGGATACAAGTTCCCATCCTACACACAAGTCGCGGCCAGCGAGGACTTTCTGCCGATTACGGGCTCTGTAATCCTTCGGCAGCAAGGGGGACAGAGTTGTCTAGTTGATTACATTTTATAGCTACAGATATTACAAATTAGGCACGGTTAGCCTCGGTCGAATGCTGCATAAAGAGAAAATCCCTGCCGCACTCAAGGGCAAGAATAGGCAACAAACTGCACACATTTGACATGGAAGAAAGCTAAGTGCCTTATCCTGATGCAGTTACCTTTGTGATGATTGGCCACTTAATTGCATTAATTGTTGCCATCGCCCAACAAAAGCTTCCAGTAGGCAAGAATGAGATTTGATCGCAGTAAAGTTTTACTGCTCGTCACAGTTTTCGCGTTCGCCGCTTCGGCGGCGGCCGGTACCATTTACTCTCAGCCCTATGATGGGTCGGGTAACCTATATGCATCCCAAAATGACACGAACCCGGGCGGCTTCGGCAACTTCGCTACTGCCTATGACGATTTCACGCTGACCGGCAATCCAGGCGGATGGCAAGTCACAGATATCCACTGGACCGGCGGTTATTACAATCCTGGACCTCCAGGAGACATCACCGCCTTCACGCTTAACTTTTACATCAACAACAGCGGCATCCCAGGCGGCCTGGTTCCAGGTGGAAGCTTCACGATCGCCGGTAGCGCCGGTGAGAGCTGCAGCGGCAGCATCTGCACCTATAGCGCTGTCCTGGCAGGCGGCGGACTCACCCTGGCGAATAACACCGAGTACTGGCTCTCGATCGAGCCTGACATCGGGTATCCGCCACAATGGGGATGGGCAACTTCTGGGGTTGGCAATGATGGTGGCTATCAGTGCTTCTTCGGCACATGTAGCGGACTCGGCGTCAATTTCGCGTTCGACCTCACTGGGAACCCCGCCAGCACAACACCCGAGCCGGGCACTCTGGTTCTGCTGGGCACAGGTCTT
>JARLJJ010000669.1 GCA_031291275.1 Formivibrio sp. | reverse complement strand
ATCGGTCGTTACATCCTGCAGCCCGAAATTTTTGGCGTCCTCGACGCTCAGGAGCGCGGTGCAGGCAACGAGATTCAGCTGACCGATGCTATGGCGAAATTGATTGGGCATATGCCCTTCCATGCGGTGGAGACCACCTGCGCGCGCTATGACTGCGGCGACAAGGTTGGCTTCCTACACGCCAATATTGCTGTCGGGCTTCAGCGTCCGGATATTGCGCCGGCACTGCGGGAGATCCTGAAGAACCTCAACTATTGAGCCACGGCAAAGCAGATTGGAGAAATTTGGAGATTTGTCGTACGCAAATTTTCATGGTGAGTAGCGTTTGTAAGGTTGGATAAGTTCGGTGGGGAGGTTGCTATTCTGGTTCTGGGCAAAGGGGCGCCTCAACGGTTTGCCGTGTCAGAGTTGACGGCTGTTGTGCACAGAAAGGCCAGAGGCGTCGCCCATCGATCTGGCCGATTGGCTCTTGCCGCAACATTCCTCACCTCGGTTGCCGCTTATGGCGCCGATACGTATTCGGACGGAGGGCGCAATTCCTTTGGCGAGGTGGGATTGCTCGAGATGCCCTCGGCCCACGTGGCGCCTGACGGCTCGTTTGGCTTTAATGTCGGGGACACCGGCAACTACCAGCGTTTTGCGGTGTTCTTTCAGGCTTTGCCCTGGCTGGACACGTCCTTTCGCTATTCGCGCGCTGCGTGGTGGGAGGGTTATAATGTATTCTATGATCGCAGCTTTGGTGCAAAGGCCCGTCTACTAAACGAGAAAGACGACTTTGCCGATGTCTCCATCGGCCTGCGGGACGTTCTCGGCACCGGCGTATACGGCTCAGAATATGTTGTTGCCAGCAAGCACGTTGGCCCGGTGGATATAACCGCGGGTCTTGGGTGGGGGCGACTCGCCAGTACCGGCACTCTACCGAACCCCATCGGCGTAATTATTCCGTCCTTCAACACACGGGGACAGGCCTTTAATACGGGGCAGTTCGATTTAAAGAATTTTTTCCGCGGCCCAAAGACAGGTGTTTTTGGTGGCCTGCAGTGGGACACGCCTCTGGAAGGCCTGCGTTTAGTCGCCGAATACAGCAGTGACCGCTACGTCACGGAAGGCGCCTTTCCGCGTGGCTTGAAGGTCCGCTCCCCGGTGAACCTTGGCGTGTCCTATGGCCTCGATTCCAATTTCCAGATCAAGGGCGGCTGGCTTTACGGCTCGACATATGGGGCCGTCATAACGGTGACGTCAGACGCCAATTCGGCCATTCCAAGCGCCCTCAGAATTGGCCCGCCCGTACCGACAGCTGTTAGCCGCACCGATGAACAACGACAGGCATCGCTGGAAGCCCTCCGGCAAGGCGAGGTGCAACACGTTTGGCGCAAGAGCACCGAACCATGGGTCGATACAAGTGCCAACCTCGGCAGCTTGGAATTGACTCAAGCCCTCATGAGCGAGGGCCGAGGCGTGCGCGGCGCGGAAGTCGAAGGCACATCGATCGTCATTAACGCCCGCATGACCGGACAACCAGACCAACAATGCTCGACCTATGCCGAGATCGTGCGCGTTAAGAACGCTCGGATCACGACCGTCGCGGTGAGCGATCTGGAAAACCCAAAAGGTGTAGCCACAGTCTGTTCCGTCAATTCCCCCAAAATTGCGCTCCTGACGGACGGACGCTTGGACAGCAGTGCGACCAAGCTGTTGGAGGACACACTCAAGATCGACCTGAACGCGCAATCTATGTTGTTTTCGGGAATGACAATAAAACCGGCCGAGATATGGCTCTATTATGAAAACTATCGCTATCTCAGCCAAGCCGAAGCCGCGGGGCGCGTTACCAGGATCTTGATGAAAGATGCCCCGGCATCAATCGAGATATTCCATCTGATCCCGGCGAATTTGGGCGTTCCGTCCCAAATGATCACCGTCACGCGCAGCAGCATGGAGCGCCATATCGCCAGCGCGCAATCAGGAAGCGCAATCGGTATCGCGCCAGCGCCGATGCACAATCCTGCTCTTTATTCTTCAGACGTGTCGGGCAACTATCCAGTCTTGACTTATTCCCTCTCTCCTAAACTGACACAACGTCTGTTTGACCCAGATGATCCCATCGAGTTCATGCTCTATGGCGATGCAGAGGCCCTGCTGCGTCTGGCGCCAGGTTTGAACATCGAAGTCGAGGGAACAGGGACAATCTGGACCAATTATAGCTTCGCCCGCCTGTCTGACAGTCTCCTGCCTCATGTGCGCAGCGACACTCTGGAATACACCAACCACGGAAAGTATGGCATCTCTGGGCTGGATATCAATTATCGTGGCCGGCTTAAACCGAACGTCTTTTTTGAAGTGCGTGGCGGCTTGCTGGAAGACATGTTCGCCGGTGTCGGTGGGCAACTGTTATGGCGCCCGCAAAACAGCCGCTTTGCCTTCGGAGCGGATGTTTGGGAGGTTTGGCAGCGCGAATTTCATCGCCTCTTTGCGCTGCAAAACTACAAAGTCTTCACAGGGCATGTGACAGCCTATTACGCATCGCCATGGTATAATCTGAACTTCGCTGTCCATGTAGGGCAGTATCTGGCCGGAGATAGAGGCGCTACGCTTGAAATTACACGGCGCTTTGCAGGCGGCATACAGATCGGTGGTTGGGCGACATTCACTAACGTTTCCGCCAGCCGTTTCGGCGAAGGCAGTTTCGATAAAGGCATCATTATTCACATCCCGCTGCAATGGGGCCTGCCGATATTCAGCCAATCATTCTACGACATGCACCTCAGTTCGTTGACGCGGGACGGCGGCCAGCGCCTTGGTGGCGACGATGGTCTCTATGATGCAACGCTCGATACGAGTGTTGGCGACCTTAAAGGACACCTTGATGAGATTGCAGATCCATAATTCTGCGCGTGGGCTGTTGGTCGTTGGCGCGTGTTTTCTCGGGGGCTGCTCCGGTATGCACCTCGGTAGCGACATCACGTCGGTCTACGACTACAGCTTAGCGTCCTTTTCCGCGCATCGCGTGACCCTCGAGCAGGCTGCTGCGACGCCTTATGCATCAATGGGTATACGGATCGGTGACGGCGACGAAAGGATTGTCGTTTTGGCGACTAACACGGAAGAGAGCCTGCTCTGGACATCGGCGGCCCACATAAGCCTGTCGACACGTGATGGCCGAATCATTCGCACCGTTGGCTTTGGCCACGACCTGGCGAACTTCACCCTTGTGACCACGGCGCTATCTCGCGATGGCTCAGTGGAGACCCATTGGGCAGCCGATTTTCCGGATATAGGGGCCTATTCCGTTCCCGTTACCTGCGAAAGCAAATCCGCTGGCGAAGAAACGATCGACATACTGGGCAAGGCGCTAAAAACGACTCGCTTCGTTGAGCATTGCTCCGCGCGTGTCCGCGCAAGTGATTGGCAATTTCAGAATATCTACTGGAAAAGTCCTGATAGCGGCTTTGTCTGGCGCGCCATTCAGCACGTACACCCCGACCTTGAAGCGCTCCACACCGAAATATTCCGTCGGCCAGCTTAACGGTACCAACGCCTCGATGGTGCTGTCGTAGAAATGCAAATAGGGGCCAAGCGGCCCCTATTTTCAACAGTCACATGAGAACCTTAGACCAAAGACTTAGTGCGAACTGCTCGACGTAGTCGTTGTGGTCGTGGTTGTCCTCGTAGTGGTGGTCGTCGTCGTGGGCGGCGGCAAAACTGTCGTCGTCACCGTCGGGGGCGTGCAGCCCGAAAGACCTACGCAGCCGCCAACCGCGCCGCCACCCTGGCTAGCAGCCAAGCCCGCGAACGTCCCGACGGAAGCCAGCAAAAGATAGGGCGCATAATTTACGCCGTGATACGACACAGCGTCCTTCAAGCCTGCTGCCTTGCCATCCGACAAAGGACCGCTCGTGTCAGCCGCCGAGGCGCCAACTGCCAAGAAAAATACAGCCGCCAGTGCAACTGCCCCCACTTTGCTCGACATGACTATTTTCCTCAATTTAGTGTGGAACATGCTTACCATGTCGCGTCACAGCAGGTCAATACTAGAGTACGTATTCCGCCAATCCATGCGCGAGCGTTGCAATTCAGCCAGCCTGGAAACCTACCCAAAGCGATGACTATAGTCTTTATAACTCCAACTCTTACTCAACTGGACTGCAAATCCGTGACGCTTTTCTTACGAAGGATTACGCGCACCGGGCTTTTCGGTTCCGGCCAAAGCAAAAAAACTGCCTTCGTGCTTGGCTGCGATGCTGTCCCGGCGACGCCATTTGGCTATGCGGAGATGGCCGCTAATCGCTTTAGTGACTTAAGGGTTGCGCGCCCCTACTTCGGTCGCCCTGCTGGTGACATGCCGCAGCAGTTGGTAGTCGCTGGGCTTCTGCCTAGGCTGGGCACGGGTAAAAGCGCCTGTTACGCCACCATAAACACACGTCTTCTAGGGCAGTTCTCTTGCAAACGGTGCGGTGGCTTAGTCCCCAAAGGACGCGCGCAAGTAAGCGCCCTCATCACCAATCTCAAACCCGCAGCATCACTTTCTTGGTGTCGATGGCCGCCTAGCTTGAATGTCCAGCAGTGATGACCCTGCATTCTATAGGCATCACTTCGGAGGCAATCCCTACACTGAGAAGTATCCGGATATCATCGGCGCGCGGACATTCCAAACGCGTTCCATTCTCATACGAAATAGGTCATCCTATTTTGTCGCAAACACGTCAAATTCATAGTTACTCCTAAAAGTTCCCCAACTTCCGTCGCGCACCTTTCAGGCGCTAACCGCCAGCCGACTGCCCACCTAAGAGGGAAATTGGTTGCGAAATGCGCGGCCTTAGAGGTAGAGTTCGGTGGTATTTTGACGGCTCCTGAACTACATTTGCCATTGTACTGATCAGAAACTGGTAGCTTAGGTAGGGTCGATTGGGGGATCAGGGAGGTGTTGCTTAATCGGAATTCTGGGGACACTAGCGCAAGACCTTCGGGCAGTGAGGGCGGAGTGACGATGAAGCAGGCCTTTAAGCCAGCAGATGACCTCCGGGGTAAACCTCCGCAACTGATTTCCATCAGCGCCGTGCCGACCGAATCGGAGGCCGCTGCCGTCAACTCCCACAACCTTCTTGAACGCGATTTGCATTCACCGCTCCAAACCGTCGCGGACGTCGCTTTTGTCGTCGGCTTAGGTTTGCTGGTCGGCGCTTTGTACAATGACATTTTGCAGGGCATCTTCCATTTCGGTGCGGAACAGTTTTGGTGCGCGATTACGATTGCGCTGCTTTATGGCGTCATCGAACGAGCACGCGTTGCCGATAACGGCATAGCGCTGACTTCTCGCCGGGCCCGTGTGGTCGACGTCGCGAAGGTCTGGGCGATGAGCTTCACTGGGCTGGTGTTCATCAACTTCGCCCTTCACACAAACACAGGTTTGTCGCGCGGCTTTCTCGGCCTCTATTTCATAGCCGGTTTTTTTACGTTCACGCTGTGGCGTGCGTTCCTTCCGCCTTCCATTGCTCGGATAAGCCATCGCTTTCAGAGGGCACGGACGGATTTGGTCGTCGTCGGTGAGCGTACGAGCGGCAGCTTGCGGAAACTGGCAGAAGAATTAAACGCTAACAACGCCGCTGTTTGCACGGTGATTTCGCTCGATGGCCATTGCTGCGACGAACTCTGGCCGAATGAGCAGCAAATTGTTTTGTCGATGGCGTGCCGCGCGTTGCGCTCCTCACACAAGGGTGCTCTCTATGTGTGTTCGGCTGGTTTGACGCCACGGCGCATGGATAGCTTGTGTAGCACACTCAGCATTCTTCCGGTCTACACCTATATCGTGCCTGACAATGCGACAGTTGGACTTGTGGGCTGTAAACCGGTGATGGTCGGCCGCCATATTGCACTCGAATTGCGGCGCGCACAGATGGGTACTATTCAAATCCTCGCCAAACGTATTTTGGACGTGGCCCTTGGCTTGATTGCACTGCTGTTGTTGTCTCCCTTGTTCCTGGCAGTCTCTATCGCCATCCGGGCAGATTCGCGCGGACCGGTATTTTTTCGTCAATATCGCACGGGTAAAGGTGGAAAACCGTTCCGCATCGTAAAGTTCCGCTCGATGTATGTGATGGAAGATGGTCCCACCATCCAGCAGGCACGCCGCAATGATCCGCGCGTAACGCGTATCGGGCGCTATCTGCGTGCCAGTTCGATCGACGAGCTGCCCCAACTGCTCAACGTGCTGAGGGGCGAGATGTCATTGGTTGGGCCCCGGCCACACGCGGTGGCCCATGACCGGCAATATATCGATTTGGTCGATAATTATGAACTGCGCCAGCACGTCAAACCTGGAATTACGGGCTGGGCTCAAATCCATGGCCTGCGTGGCGAAACGGCGGATGTTAACGCGATGCACCGCCGCATCGAGCACGACATCTGGTACGCGCTAAATGCCGGGCTGCTGCTGGACGTGGAGATTCTTGCACGCACAGTCATAGAATTGTTCCGGTCCCGGAATGCCTATTAGAATTAGAGAAGCGAACGCTTCTCGGCTGTGCAAGCCTTCGGCTTCCTACGCTGTTGTGACCTATGCAGGGTGAGTCAGTCACTTTGTTGCGGACTACTGTAAGGCCGATATGAATGGTCTATTGCCAAGGCGGGTTTCCTTTCCCGTGTCCGTGGCCTCCCGATAGTGCTCGGGTTTGTGTTTTTCATCCGATTGATCCGTACTTCACTGCCCTACCACCAGGGACGTCATAGACGCCGCAAATACGGAGCGGTAACACACCTGCCCCCTAGCCGCAGTAGCCACCTTCCGCTCAAAGACTGTTATGAGTCGAAGCTTTCACGCTTTGAGGGCCAGCGCTTGCTTTGTGCAATGGTGAGGCACAGGTCCGGCTCCACAGTGGAGTCCCAGGGCAAGGAGAAGCAAGCGCAGAGGCAAGGACGGCTCCTCGATCTCAGCGGTAGCGAGTTGGGATGTTGGCTCTTGGAGCCGCCAAGCCGATTATGCGGGCCCTAGACACAAAGATTTGGACGTTGCGGTAGGTGTCGTAGACACCGCATGGTCTCACCCGCAATATGGTCAACTTCCCAAACAAAAGAGCCGGAACGGCCAGCTGACTATGGCCTCGCGAGAAATTACGTCTACGAAATGCAGCATTGCCAAACAACAGCTGCATCTCACCTGTTCTACAAATTGCTTTTGTCCCGGAAAAAGCCCCCAATACTTCGGGCAACATCAATCCATTTTCCTTCAGCAAAATTGTTCGATATCCCCCAGACGCTGATGAGCGGATCCTGGCGCGTCATTCCTGACACTGTTGTTCGGTCGCATGGGCAATCCGCATGTGCGCATCGACGAGATACTCGCGCGCAATAGCGCCCCTTGCCGGGCACATTTCGCATCCAACACTGACCACTGTGACGGTTTGTGCCATCACCGTTGGAGTTTAGTCGGATGTTTTCCGCGAAACCCATACCTTCCAGCTTCAAAACATGTCTGAAAGGTACTATCTTTCGATACAACTGCAGCTCATCCGGGGGAAGTAATGACAACGCAGGTTTGCCGATGAATAAAATTAGCGCGCTGTCGAATGTGATCAAATTTAGTCGCATCGGGTCTGGGCTGAAAAGCAAGTTCGCCCTTTTCAACTTGGCTTTGATAAATCATTTAAACAGAAATTCTCGCCAAACCGTCATCGAACTTTCAGCAGGGCTCCTTGCGCGTTGTGCTGATCCCAGCGGATTAATCTGCATTGAGCTGAATTTGCCCACGGGTAAAATTCGTTCCACCGTCAGAGCTGGCAATTTTGGCGACTACTATTCGGCCTACGAATGTCTCTCGGGAGCGATGTATCCGCTGCCGTTAAAGCCGGTGCAGTATGTGATCGATGCCGGCGCAAATATCGGGTTTTTCACAATTTATGCTGTCGGAAACTTGGGTGTTTCTGTTCTTGCGATTGAACCGGCACCCGGCAACAAAGACATGCTGAGCAACAACATTGCCGAATTACCTCACGTCGAGATCGTCTCGGTTGCTTTGGCCGCAGCCGAAGGCATTGCCACGTTTGAACTGGCAGCAGCAAACACAGGACACATCGACAGATTCAATACCGGCAATGATTCTGGTCAAACCTGTGAGGTCAAGACGGTCCGCCTCCCCTCACTCATTCCCGAGAATTGGGACCCAAATTCTATTTGGCTCAAGATGGATATCGAGGGGGCGGAGTATGAGGTACTGCGCGACTTGCTACAGGCGGGAATAAAGCCGGTTCTCATTAGCGCTGAGCTCCACGATTATTACCATTCTGACGGCGAGACATTTATCCGCGAGTTGAGAGAGGCGGGTTACACAGTCACGATTGAAGGGCTGGGCGAAAATGCGTGTTGCCAGATGTTCGCGTCCTTAGATACGGATGCTAAAGGCAAAGCGCACGCGGTCAGCCATTGATCTCGTCTTTGTAGCTTATTCTTCACCCAACAGAGCACGACCGCTCTGCAAATCATTCGCCTGAACTGCTGCCAGTTCTGAAGACACTGAGTTAGGTGTTTTGGAACTGGGAGCAGATCATGGCAGGGCAGACCTTGACGCGTGAGTTCAAGCGTGATGGCGTGGCGCTGATCAAAGAACACGGCATGGAATATGCTCGGGCGATCCAAGATTTTAACATGGCCACACTGCGTCGCGCAGTCGGGCCAAGGGGATTACGGGCTGCGCGTAGCATTCCTTTCAGCATTGGGCAGTAAAGGCCTCTGAGATCGTGCGGCGGAAGCGCGAATAATAAAAGCTGAAAGTCGACCGCGACATACCCGAAGGCAGCCACCTCTTTTGCGAACGAAATTTGTGATGTGCTCCATCGAGAAACCCCGAGCCCTCGCGATCCCTCGGCGAACCGTTAATGGGTGACGGAAGGCTGGCCTGATGTCGCGCCGGTCTTAGGCCTGTTGGGAGAGATGTTCAGACTATTGCAGAGACAATGCTGCGATGGAGCGCTTAATCTGCTCACGGAAGATCGGGGGCACGCCATGCAAAACTTACCGCACCGAAGCCTGAGGCGACGGATTCGATTGCCTCGAGTGCTGCTCCAATCCTAAGCGACAGCACGCGCCTATCTGGTCTACGAGCCCGTGGGCTTCGACGAAACGCAGAAGCAGCTTAACCGATTGCCGGCCGAATCGGCAGCTGCTGCAAACGCAAAGCATTATGGCTGCCCCTAAAGAATCGCCATGTTTTCAATCTCTTGCGAAAAGTCGAAAGTTATCTGATATTGGCGACGACCAGCTATGGAGTTACCTGGTGTATTTTCTTATTGCTTATGTTGTGAGTAGTACTGGCAATGTTGAAATGAAAAATGCCTGCAAAGACGTTCTGCGGAGCAGGTCATTTCCCCGTTCTGCCATGAGCCGCCGGATATGAGCCGCAGCGCAAAGGCCGCGAGTGGTTTCGCTACGAGCGTCTTCCAATATATATCTCAGATTCTGGTTCAGGCGTTGCTCGCCCCGGTGGTGTTGCAGCTCGCCGGGCGCGAAGCTCTTGGCGCCTATGCAGCCATTAATCAGACCCTAACATTCATCTCTCTCGTGGATGTCGTCCATTCCTGGACATTAGAACGGTATTTGGCGCAGGCGACGGGTGCCGCGGACGGTGGCGAACAGTTCCGGCAAACCTTCACAATTGCCCGCACGTTGATGTTAGTTTCTAACACAATCATCGCGATACTCATCGTCATTCTCAGCTTTTTTGTAGGCCCGCTTTACGGCCTCTCACTCGATATCGCACTACAGGCCCAGCATGCGCTTTGGGTCATCGCCGCTTGGAACGTTTTGCGCACACCCTTGGCAGCGTACCTCAATGCGTCGATAGCGACGCAGGACCTTGCAGCAAACAACCTTATAGGGGCCTTTCTTGGCTTCCTGCGCGCCTCGGCGTCGTTGGTATTCGTTCTGTTCGGCACAGGCCTCTTTGGACTGATGCTCGCTGGCACGCTGGCAGAAGCCCTAGGGTCCATACTGTACCGCTGGCGCTTTCGTCGACTGCACGGCAATCTTATGCCCCGATGGGGCGTTCCGGATTGGGCGCGGCTCTGGGAAATGGTTTCCTTTGGTTGGCAAGCCATGCTGCTCAACGTTGGCAATCTTCTGCTCTACAGCTCGGGGAGTGCGATTGCCGCACTAACGAACGGCGCTGCCGTTGCCAGCACCTTTTATACATCACAGATGCCGGCGATGACGTTGTCCAATATGGTGATGCGGCTGCCAGACAGCGTGGCACCAGCCATAAACCAACTTTGCGGACAACAGGACGAGGAACCTCTTCGCAACGCCTTTATCCGGTTGACCCGAATAATTCTACTCTTCGCGTTGCCACTTGCAGCAGGGACCATAATTTTCAACCGCGATCTTGTCGTCGCATGGGTTGGCCTCCCGCAATATGCTGGCGGTTTATTCACGGTCTCGCTCGCACTTTTTTGTGTTATCCTAATTGTTCAGCGGCAACTGATTGTCTATTCCTTCGCGTTCGGTTGGATACGCCTATTGATGGTGACCGCCCTTCTGCAGGGTGCTGCAAACCTAGCACTTGCATTCTATCTCACGCGCTTTATGGGGCTAAGCGGCATCACCATTGCGCTTCTTATCTCCACGATTCCGCAAACCATCATTTTGTGGCTGAAAGTGACGAAGCGTCTTGGTGTAGACACCCGCGATTTGATCGTCGACTGCTTTAAGCGCGTGACGATCCCATTGGTATTAGCATCCGCTGCAGGTCTGCTGGCCCAAAGACTTTTCACGGTCGGATATCACGACATCATGGGGCTGTTGTTCGTAACAGCCCCATTTGGCCTGACCTATACGGCGATCGCATATTCGTGGTCCATAGAGCCCCGCGAACGGGACGCCATTTCTGGCAAAGTACGACAAATATTCAAGGCGCTATCCGCGCGTATTGGGACCAAGTAGAGAGCGCTTATTGTATGGCATCACCTGTGAAAATAGTGGCAAACAAGGCCGCAGGGACTACCACAAATCTTCTGTGGTGAATGCTTTTTTGCATGGTATAGAGTTCTATCCGATTAGCGGGCAGGCTACTTTTGCAAGGGTTTACGCTTGCTGGCAGAACCGATTGGGGGAAGTCGATGTTTAGACGTATCAAGCAACTATTTATCTTCCCGATGTCGAAGAAGACGTCGACTGTTCTTCTTGGTTCGGGAGATCAATGGGAAGTTCAAACA
Source organism: Formivibrio sp. (assembly GCA_031291275.1). Taxonomy (GTDB): domain Bacteria; phylum Pseudomonadota; class Gammaproteobacteria; order Burkholderiales; family Chitinibacteraceae; genus Formivibrio. Next base: position 28,681 of record JARLJJ010000669.1, on the reverse strand, counting down.
GACTCCCTAAACGCGGATTCCTTCATTGTCTCTGCTGGCGTAGGGCATTCGATTACCTTCGAGCAGGATATTATCGCTCGCTACAATACGAACATCATATTATTCGATCCCTCGCCCACAGGTTTGAAAACCATAGACAACCTGTCTGATCGGAAAAACATCGAGTTTCATCCTGTCGGATTGGCCGGAAAATCTGGTGACGTTCAATTTGGACTTCCCGACCGAGCCGAAGAAGGATCGTTCCGCAAGGGCACTGGCGGCGATGGCCCCTCCTTCTCATGCACAACCCTGCTCGATGTCATGCACACTCACGGCCGTAGCCATATTGACCTGTTGAAACTCGACGTGGAAGGGTTTGAGTACGAGATCATCCAATCCGTATTGGACGACAACTTGGATATCCGACAGATATGCTTAGAAATCCACCACAACCGCGTGATCAGCATTGAGCAGACCATTTGGGATGCGGCGTCACTGATCTTCCGTCTCTTCCTGCGCGGCTACCGCATTATATACAACAAGAATATGGACTTTACGTTTGTTAAAGCTGCTTAGAACCGTAAGAACAAGTTTGACCTGGCGATGCGAACAACTTCGATATCGCATGCCTCTGTATGTTTTTGGTGATCGAGAAATCTGATATCCAGGCCATCTACAGAGGCCTTCTCGCTAATGTTATGCACTGGCCGTCCGCATTCCTGTCTAGAATTAACTGCCACCTGTGCTTGGGGATCGCCCTCAGCCTGACACGGAACATGTGCGATCAAACGCTCCCCTGCCTATCGACGAGCAATAGCAGCCGTGATCCCTTGAACATTACCGGGTTATCGCTTGCCCCCGGCCACCCTGTACAAGAGTTCAGGCTTGAGTTAAGGGTAGCAGTATTTGCTGGGGCATCGGGCGAGGGGGAATCGCATGACCATGTCGCAACGCTGACGCGGCGCAGCCCGATATGTCTGCGCGACAATGTTTTGCAGAACAGCCGTATGGTTTCGTCAGCGGTCACATTTCCCGTTCTACCGTTCCAAATTGACGACCGCACGCCTTCTAAAGGGGCAATTCTTGTATGAATATGGTGATCGCATGACACAGATATTGACGGCAGAAGACAGTCATAGCCCCCTGCCGCGGAGCGACGTCAGAGACATTCATTTTCCCGAGCTGGATGGCATTCGCGGCATTGCAATATTGCTGGTATTGCTCTCGCACGTCGGCGGCACATTACGCTCACCAATCTATAACGTTTTCAACACCATTTCCGGACAGGGCTGGATCGGTGTCGATCTGTTCTTCGTCCTTTCCGGCTTCCTCATTACGCGCATATTGTTGACCACAAACAATTCCACCAACTATTACAAACGTTTTTACATCCGTCGCGGTCTTCGCATCTGGCCACTATACTATCTCGCCGTGTTGTTGGCCTTCACGGCTTTGGCAGTAGCGAGCCATCTTTCGTTTTATCACTCGCTAACCGCTGCGAAGAGCCAGTTCGCCGGCGATCCCGTTGCCGATTGGCATAACCTTCCCATGTACCTTCTTTATTTGCAAAACTTCTGGCTCGGTGATGTGGGAGGTTTTAGCGTTCTTGCGGTAACATGGACCTTGTGTATCGAAGAACAATATTATCTGGTTTGGCCACTCTGCGTACGGAACTTCTCGATCCACGCGTTACTCCGTTTCGCTGTGGGCTTCGCGCTGATCTCATCTCTCTTGCGCTTGTCGATCCACTTTATTTACCCCGACAATTTCGATTTGTTTCATTGGATCACCTACCACTTTACGCCGCTGCATCTCGACGCCATCCTTCTCGGCAGCGCCTTAGCCATTTGCTTTTATTTGAAGCGGCAATTTCTGGAAAACATGGCGCTCCTCTACACCGCACTCGGCGTCGGTGGAGCGGTGTCTCTCATATGCGTTTGTTACATGGGCAATCCTTACGCAGAATCTCTGATCTACTTCGCGCTATCTGTCACCTTTGCGGCGATTGTCGCACTTGCATTACAGGGTTGGGGACGTCGACTCTTCCGAAATCCGCCGCTGCGCTACATTGGAAAGATCAGTTACTCCCTGTACCTACTTCATCCGCCCATATTTAATGCGCTCTCGAGTCATAGTGTTATGGCAAAACTCGGCTTCTCCCATAACATCGCTGCCACGGAGTTTGCCTTCGCCACCTTATCTTTCGCACTCAGTATCGGCGTCGCTGCCTTTTCGTGGCACTTCTTCGAAAGCCGAATCCTTGCATTAAAGACCCGCTTCGCTGCGTAGTGAGGGAGAGAAATGCAAGGGTTTGAAACTGGATCGCGCCACCGCGTAAGATCGCGGATAGCGCTACTATTTAGGTAAAAGCAGTCACGAAATGAAAAAGTCCACTGCCCCCTTGTTGTCGGTTCTGTTCATTACTTACAAGCGACCGCAAGTCCTCGAAAAAAGCTTTAACGCTCTGAAGCGTCACCTCGGCAATATCGATTGCGAATACGTCGTAGCCGACGATGGCAGCCCGAAAGAAATTCGAGATTACATTGCGGGCATGCCCTTCGACCGCTTTGTTCTTCCGGACAAAAATAGTGGCCTTGGTGCCAACAACAACAATGGCCTGGCGGCTTGTTCCGGGCGCTATATTCTCATGGTGCAGGACGACTGGACGGCAACGGCAGCGTTCGAGGGGATCGTCGAAAAGGCAATTCGGGTCTTGGATGCTGATGAGGATGTCGGGATTATCCGTTTTGCAGGCGGCAATCCGGAGTGGTTTCCATTAGAAGTCAGGTCGGTTGGCGACATTGACTATTTCGTCTGTGATCACAAAGGCCGTCAATACGACCCTGCAAAACCGGTGTACTCCGACCCTCCCCACTTGCGTCGCTCGACAATTTTCGATCCATCGATATTGGGCCCGTATAAGGAGGGATGCCCAATGGAGGATTCAGAGCAGGACTATTCCGACCGCTTCGACGCGCAGGACAAGTTCCACATTGCGTTCATGTCGGCGGTGGAAATGCCATATTTCATAAATTCAGGGATCGACGTCAGCCATCGAACAGCGAAGTTTCGCTACAAATTGGACAACTGGCTACGCGCAGCGGCCCTCGGTCTAGGCATGACCAGTGGCGGCACCGCGTGGCGGACATTTCGTTCGGCCTGGTATGCTATAAAGAATGTACTCATCTCGGCTAGACTGCTCAAATAGCAGAGAATTCGGCCGCAACATCCAAGGCTCTCGAAGACGACTCTAGAAAATGCCTTGCCGCGAACCGTCTGGCAGGCGGAATTCACTACCCAAAAGGTCAATCGCTAGCGATTTCACTATCAGACAGTCGCGACAGAAACTTGAGAGTGCCGAACGACATCCCAAAAAAAACTATGGTGAACCAGAGCATCACTGAAAAGACGATAGCAATCGAGAGGTAATAGCCTAAGCCAAAGGGCCATGTCCGATAATGGTCAGCATGCGGTACATCCAAAACATTTGATGCATAGCGCGGGTCAGCAGAAACAATCATATTGAATTGCTCTTCCGCGGAAAGAAGATTGGTTATAACCCGCTTCTGGTCTGTCGTGGTTACGTGGCTGAGTTTCCCATCGATATACACCAATCGGGCCGATATATTGCTTCGGGTGTTTTCTCGGACAAGCTGGTCCGCTTCATGCAGTATTATTCTAAGAATCTCTACGGCATGCTTCTGATCGCCGTAGTCGAAACTGATCATCGGATAGCTCGATCGATTTATCATCGGATCTAAGACAGCAATAATCCCGCTATCGGAACTCGCCACTTTCAAATGCGCTTTGAGAAAAGCCAGCATACGGTCAGTCGCCGACACTTCCTTTTTGGGAAATCCCAATAGCTCGCGCACCTCTGTCTCGATGTAACCAAGGGGACCATCGGTACCCTGCAGCTCCTTGTCCACGTCCTTCGGCAAGAGGTGCTTTTCGGCCAAATCTTTGGCAAGTCTCGCAGAGCTAAACAAACTCAAATATTCGCGATAAGGGCTATTTTTTTCGGGGCCAGAAGATGACGCGTCAAGCAGGTATCGAAGTGCGTTTGGAGTGGATATATCGATTAGGCTGGCGGGCCTCGCCGCCAAAACGTTTGCCAATGACGTATTGGGCGGGCCGATGACGGCGAAAGCCGTATACTGAGGTTTTAGCTGCGAATAGATACAAATCGTGGCGACAACAGACAACGTCGCGATGACGAAAAACAGCTTCCGGGATCGCCTCAAATTCAATAGGAACGGCCGAAACTCCACCCTGTCCAAAAGTCGCCTCACCTGTTGTGAGCATCCAGAAACACCTGAACGTCACTTTCCTATTTATACTATTCGTATCGCAAGAATGGCAGCCGCGGCCCCCTAACACTCACGAAACCATACTTGATCGACTGGCGCTACAGCAGAGGGCAAGCGTGGCGTCGACCTCACGCACCAAACATTCGTGTGAAGATGGCACGAAACCAGCCGCAGAAATGCGATCAATGCTATAATCGATTGTTGGATGCTCTTCGCCTATTGCAGGCGCTTCTCGCTGCACAACAATGTCCTTGCCCAACATAAGCGAAGCACGCCGCGCGATCAGTTCTGCGACGTCAATCATACGCAGAGGCAGGCTTCCACCCAAATTGAACAACCCATCTCCAAGGACTTCGCGCGGGGCACGAGTCATAAGTATCAAAGCTTCAACGAAATCATGCAGGGTAATAAAATCCCTGTACTGAAGACCGCTGGACCGAAGTACGATGTGATTGTCGACGACAGCCTGACGGCAAAGGTCGTTGCCAATCAGACTCCAGCGGTCCACGCTGGCCCAAGCTGGCGCCCCGATGCCGTTGGAAAGCCGCAGAACGATCCCCTCTATCTCCCTTTTGGCCATCGCTGCCAGAACATAATCTTCCGCCGTACGATGTGTGATTGCGTATGGATGCAGAGGCTTTGCAGCGTCTGTCTCACAAATCCGGCCTTTAAGCGGGCTGCCATAAACATGGATCGTCGAGAGAAAAATAAAGCGCCCGCATCCTGCGGCCTGGGCCGCGCGCAAAAGCTTGAGGCTTGCAACACCTCCGGCCATCAGCGCTTCAACGGGCTTTTGAGCACTGAGAATTTCGTTTGGAGCTGCTAAGTGAATGATGACATCGCTGCCACGGACCGTTCGTGCGATCTCATCTTCGCTCTGCGCCAGCGGGTCCAAATAAACCAAGTCGCATTCCGCGGGCCATCCCAGAGGCACTATCGGCTGTCGCTCGCGAGTACCACCTGTCAGCTGAACATCGCCTTTGGCGGCCAAGCCCTTTACCAAGCGACCACCTAAGTAGCCGCGCGCCCCCGTGATAAAAACCGACTGTCCCATTCGCCTATCCGTGCCGCAGCGCCCAATCGTATGGTATGGACGGATCGAAGGGATTCTTGCGCTCAATCTCTCCTGCATTATGGGGGATACTGGCACAATTGGCGATTAGGGCCGGCGTTGTTCCGATACCCTTGAAGCCATTCCACACTAGTGGCGGAACGACGACGAGATTATAGCTGTCTGGGCCAAGAAATATCTCTTGGATTTCTCCACGAGTGGGGCTGTCTTCCCGATCATCGTAGAGAACGAATTTTATCTGCCCGAATGGCACCGCATAATTCAAGGTCATGATTTTGTGTATATGCCACGCCTTGATCGCCCCAGGATTAACGCACGAAAAATAGATCTCGCCGAATGACACAAAATGATCAGCATCCGCGCGCAGCATATGCATTATTTTCCCGCGCTCATCGACAATCTGCCGTAACGGGATGATTTGGACGCCGCTAATCATGCTCTCTCCATCGCCGCAACAAAGTCTCTAATCTGGGCCAACGTAATCGCACGCGCGCCTTCCCCCTCCGTCCGGCGCTTATACCATTTCGTCGTAATCTCCGTGGCTTCGAGTCCCGTATATCTCGGACGCCACCCAAGCTGCGACACAGCCTTATCGATAGACAAATGCAACAGGTTCGCCTCGTGCGCAGCGTTAGGATCGATCTCCCTACGAATGGCACCGCTTCCCCAATTTTGAATAATACAGCTCGCAACCTGTTCGACGTTGAGAAAATTCTGACCTGAGGGGCCAAAATTCCAAGCTCCAGAGAAACCTTTGGGGTCATCCAACAGCTGAAGTGCGAGATCCATATAACCGGCCAGAGGTTCCAGCACCAATTGCCATGGCCTGGTAGAACGCGGGTTGCGGATGATGATCGGCTTATGGCCTCGAAGAGCGCGAATGCAATCGGGCACTAACCTATCTGCGGACCAATCGCCGCCGCCGATGACGTTGCCCGCGCGCGTCGTAGCGTAACCAAAATTCTTGCGTTGCGAGAAATAGGACAGGCCATAGGAGCGGAACACGATCTCCGCTGCAGCTTTGGACGCGCTATAGGGATCCTTGCCGCCGAGTTCATCGGTTTCGCGGTAGCCCCATACCCATTCTTTGTTCTCGTAGCATTTATCCGAGGTAATGAAGACCAGGGCCTTCACCGACGGCGCATGCCGCACGGCCTCAAGAAGGTTGGCACCACCCGTCACATTCGTCGTGAATGTTTCAAGCGGGTCATCATAGGAGCGTCGCACCAACGGTTGGGCAGCAAGATGAAAAACGATCTCCGGCTCCGCAGAGGTAAGCGCTGAGCGCAAAGTGTCCAAATCACGAATGTCGCCGACATGATGATCAATCTCGTCAGCAACGCCCAGTTCCGTGAACAAGGCCTCATCATCAGTGGGCGCCAATGCATAACCGCTGACCTGTGCACCAAGCTGGCTCAACCAAAACGTCAGCCACGATCCCTTGAAGCCAGTATGCCCCGTCACGAAAACTCGACGTCCGGCAAAGCGGGAGTATTTCTCACCCAACATATGACCCGCTGTGCTCATGGTTTCCAAGGAGCCCTTCCCTTCTCCCACAATTCGTTCAGATAGACATAGTCACGATAGGTGTCCATTGGATGCCAAAAGCCGGAGTGTTCGAACACACGAACTTCCCCGTCAGCAGCCAAACGGCTAAGCGGCGCATTCTCGAATACCAAACTCTCGTCACCGTCTCTCAAGTACCGAAAGACGTCGCGAGAACAAACAAAATAGCCGCCGGAAATAAGCCCCCCGCTCATTTGCGGCTTTTCATTAAAGGCCACCACTTCAGTACCGTTTACGACAGAGAGTTCGCCAAAACGTCCAGGCGGACGAACCCCCGTTACGGTCAAAAGCTTTCCGTGCGATTTGTGGAATTTTACCAGCGCGCCGATATCGACATCGCTGACGCCGTCGCCATAGGTGAGCATGAAGTATTCATCACTCGCCACATAACGCTCAATATGCCGGATACGCCCACCCGTCATTGTGTGTAGGCCAGTCTCAGAGAGTGTCACGGACCACCCCTCCGCTTCACACTGGTCCGACTCCACAATTTCGACCGCCGAATTGCGGCCAAGGCGCAGCGTCACATCGCGCGTATTGGTGGTGTAATTCAGAAAGAACTCTTTGACGACGTCACTGCGATATCCGAGACAAAGGACGAACTCTTTGTAGCCCGCATGACTGTAACTCTGCATGATGTGCCACAAGATGGGGTTGGTCCCAATCGGGATCATCGGCTTGGGGACCTCACGGGAAACGTCGCGAATGCGGGTCCCCATGCCACCGCACAAAATTACTACTTTCATCTCGGCTGATATCCCCCTCGGTTAGATACCGTCATCGCTCTGCCTCAGCTTTTGCTCACACGCATGCGCCGACGCGCTTCATAGATTTTCGCGTCCACCAAAAACCGGAACCAGAACCCCTGAAGGATATGATAGATCATCCCTTCAACGCCGTCCAGAAACCCCAGCCGGATGACGTATCGGTAGAAAAAATAGGCAAATACGCGAAAGAAAAGCGGCAAAGAATAGTACTTCGCCTTGAAAAAGCGTTTCCTCTCGATCGGATTTCCTCCGACATTGGCGGCAACCGTATATTGGCGATCCTTGGACGGAACATTCGAGACGATTTCTCGCACTTCGACATCGGACCAGTAATTGTGGCGTGCCGTCCACTCTGAAATCGTGTTGTCTTGATGGTCGAGAACATAGCCCTTTAAGACCTTTACCGACCCCCTGCATACAAAATGGTTGTCATAGAGACGATCTTCGCAACGGCCAAATCCGTTGCGGAAGATACGGCAGTGCCAGGTTTTTGCGACACTACCGTGACGCAATACGCGTCCCATAAAGACAACCTTGCGGCCAATAATGTAACCATCGCAGGGCGCGTTTTCGAAGGGCACGGCATTGATGAGGCCAATAAGCTCATCCTCCAACTCTTCGTCCGCGTCCAAATGCATCTGCCAGCTGTAGCGCAGCGGCAAATTATCCACGGACCAGTTGCGCTGATCCGCGTAACCATTAAATGCGCGCGACACAACATGGCATCCTGCTAAGCGGCAGACCTCGACCGTATTATCTTCGCTGAACGAGTCGATCACATGCACGTCATCCGATACACGAAACGCAGCACGAAGTGTGCGTTCTATAACGTGCGCTGAATCGTGGGTCATGATGATAATTGACAGGTTTTTCTTATCCACGCTCACGACCAGCCACTCCAGTGATGTTGTTCCTTGCCCGCAACTTTTTGGCCGGATTGCCGACGTAGATCGTCCAAGGTTCCAAATTAGCAAATGCAACCGCGCGCGCGCCTAAAACGGCACCATCGCCAATGGTCACTCCAGGTCCGACGAATGCCTCTGCGGCCACCCATGCCTGCGCACCGATCCGGATGGGCTTAGCCTTGAGTGTGAAATGGAGGTCGTCGACGTCGTGCGTACCGCAGCAAATATGGGCGCGCTGGGAGACCAAAGCATAAGGCTCCAATACGATGCTCGCCATTGTATAACAGATCACGCCCGGCCCGAGACAAGACTTTTCCTGCATTTCGAGGTTACGCGGGTACCAAATCTGCACACCAGGATAAATCTTCGCACTCGCTGCAATGCGCGCGCCGAATAGGCGTGCCAACGCTCGGCGCCATCGAAATAAGGGTATCGGCGTCCAAGACCCAAACGCCTGCCATACCACCCTCCAAAGTGCGCGCTCCAGGCGATTGCTCAACGAAAACGTTGCCCCCCCTTCGCGCGGATTTGTTATGGCATGGTCCAGGATCTTCATTTGGGGCTCCGAGCCGCCAATACGAGTTGCACCAATCTTTGACTAAAACCCGTAACCTCAAAATTTGTTTCGAAGCACAGACCAGCTTGGTGGCGCATTATCTGCTGCACCTCTTCACTTAAAGAGAGAAAGCGCAGCATGAGATTTGTGGTCCCGGAGAGATTGTCTTCTTCCACCAGGCCTCCGCCGCTTAATTCCACTTTGTCCGCTATATTGATCTTGTTGGAGATGAGCACGGGCGTGTCGCACGCCAAGGCTTCCGCAACAACCACCCCAAAGTTCTCTTGGTGGGAAGGCAGAATAAAGGCCTTCGCAGCGCGGTAGGCGCCCCACTTGGCGTCGCCCGACAGCATGCCGGGCCAATGAATGCGCTGGCCGAGCCCCAGCGCCGCCGCTTGTGCAAGAAGTTCTCCTTGAATGCCCACCTGATCAGGCCCGGCTATCACCAGGTCGAGATCGGGAAACCTTCCCGCCACCTTCGAAAAGGCATCGATAAGGAGATCGCACCCCTTCTTAGGATGGATGCGGCTCAGAAATAGCAGAAACGGCCTGGAACCTAGGGCTGGAAGCATCTTTCGAAATGCCAGCTCCTGCGCTGGGCTGGCGGGAGGTGGTGCGCCTGTTCCAAAGCCAATCACGTGTTCTTTATAGGATGCGCCCCAAAACTGGCCCCTTGCACTCTTGCGTTCAGCCTCTGTCGTAAACAGGACCATTTCCGCATTTGCCAGCAGCGGCCCTTCGAACAAAAGCCACGACATTTGTTTTCCCAGGTGCTTCAGACGGCTTTGCCGACGAAACCAAGGGTCCAGCATACCGTGCGTGAAAACGAAATATGGCACCTTCCTGTTCCGCAATACGACCGATGCCGCGAGGGACGCGTAGTTCCATAATCCGTCGACAATCACCGCATCGTATTCGTGTGCGTACGTACGGAGCCACGGGATAAGCTTCGCCGTATAGCCATAGTGCGCAAGGGGACTCGCCCATGTGGACTTCCCATCGGCATATTCACCTTGGGCATGAACTTTTATGGGGAAGTCTCTTAGGTAAGGTGCCCCTGGTCGATCCAACGAAACAACTTCGCACTCTGCCTGCCCCGTCGCCTTCATCGCATTTTGCTGTTGAAGAACTCCTTCAATTATCCCTCCAGTCGCAGGATCAACTGATGCGATAACGTGAAGAATTTTCTTGGGGGACATGAGCGTGCTGCCAATGTGGAATTGCTTCGAACCGTCGCGTTCTCACCTACCAAATCTATCACGCTTGAGAACGGTCGATCCTGTCGATGATTGTCCTCAGTGGCCCATACATCTTGGAGAGATAGATAAGAGCAGCCCAACTCAGAAAAGCTGCGAACAGTGCAGAGATGATCCGACCGATTGGACTACCGGGCTGCGTCGGCTTCGAAGGTGCATAGGGAGGATCGATCAACGTTGATGCGAACCTCTTGTCCGCCTGCAGCAACATCTGCAATTGCTCTTGCCCAGACAGCGTGGCGATCAAAGCATCGCGTTGGTCAGACGCGTTAACCTTGGGCATTTCTGTTGCCAAAAATACCAACCTCGCCGAAACGTCTCGCCGCATATCATCGCGAATAATTTGGTCCGCTTCAAATAGGACGAGGTCGAGTATCTTTTCTGCCGTCTCGCGGTCACCATAGGTGAGCGATACGTTCCAGTAGCTTGATGCCGTAGAGGTCAGAAGTGTCGTCGGCTGAACGCTCGATGCGCTTGTCCGCAAACTCTTATCCAGGAACAGTTTCAGATCATCAACATCTGGAACGTCCTTTACGGGCAAACCGATTAGGCCCTTAATTTTACTTATGATGACGTGAAGCCCGCCCTGCGGTCGCCATCTGTGATTTTGTGCATCCCACCTGGCAGCGTACACAATCTGCAACAGGTGATCCCTCTCCATTAGAACATTGGCCAAGCGCACCGACCGCAGAACTTGGAGATATTCCTGAAAGTGATCATTAGTTGTAGCTGAACCGCCTCCAAGAAGCCTTCGGGCCACGCTGTTTGTCGACGAGCTCGACGTCCCCATTAATGTATCGGCAGTCGTCGGTTCCGGCGGACCAATAAGCGCACTGGCCGAGTAGGTGCGCGGCGCCAATATATACAGAACAATAGAAACAGCGACGAATACTGTCGCGAGCAAAAACAACAGGCGCCAACGCCCCCTAGCGTCAGTGCCAAACGCAAGAACTTCATCTAAAATGGTCACGCACTAACCCCGGTTACCTGGAAATTCTTCATGGGTTACCACACTCACGGAACAAACACTACAAAAAGGCAAATGCCCGACGAGGGGATTACTGTGCCTCTCCACAAACCGATTCCGTTGGGGAGTAATGCGTTGAAATATTAGCTGGAAACTCTTGTTCTGCAATAACATTTTAGAAATTGAGACGCGGACATCCCCATGCATTTGGACAGGTTAAGCAGGCTCCTTGAGGCGGCGGAAAAGAGGCCATCTTGTCAGGTAATGAGACCCCGGTACTTGGGCATGGGCAAGAAAATCTCCGTCCGCTACGTCGCTGGCCCGCCCCCTTGAACGATGCTTTGACATGCTTGGAATATTTGCGCCGCGGATCGCTCTGAGGTGTATTGACTGGCTACCTCAACACAGGCTTTCGCCGTCTCTTCGCAGTTATAGCTTAGCTTGAGCGCCATCCCAATTTTGGAAGCTAAGTCTTCGGCATCCCCCGCTCGCGCGACATAACCCGTCCGATTTTCAATAACGAGCTCCGGGACACACCCACAATGGTCGCTGACAACAATGGGGCAGCCATAGCTTAGTGCTTCATTCGCCACCAAACCCCAAGGCTCATGAATGCTCGGAAGCACCAAACAATTCGAGCGCAAAATTTCGTCCCATAGTGCCTCACCAACACGCGGGCCGGCAAATTCAACCATGGAACCGAGGCCAAGTTCAGCCACCAGGGCCTGCAGATTAGCTTGCTCCGGACCACTGCCAACAATGGCGAGTGTCGCGCCGGGATAATCCTCCAATAGGAGTTGAAACGCCTTCAAAAGAACTGCGACACCCTTCTCAGGGGCAAGGCGCCCCACAAACAACACGCGTGGCTTTGAAGAATCCAAGTGGTGGGAGGTCCGCTTCGCCAAAGCGTCAGCTACAGAATAATTTTGCGGAAGGGCCGGCGCTTGGCACCGCGTCCAGATGCGCGTTTTGGGAACGCCCATGCTCCGCACATAGGACACTGCCCGCTCCCCGTAACACATCACGCCACTGCAAAACGAAAAGAAGAGCCGCTTCAAAACCAATTTGATGGCAACTTGCTCATGATCATAAATAGTAGCGTCGCTATTCACCGCGAGTTTCTTACCCCGCATAAGAACAGCCAATGCCTGGAGCCAGTACTCTCCCTCCCCATAACCTTGGAGGACAATAAGGTCAGCAGGTGAGCGCCATACGAGCCAAAAGCATTTGGCGTAAAGACGCACTTTAGAGACGCGGTCATAGCTGCCGCGGAATAGCAAAACATGCGGATAGGCATGATCCGCTATGTCCGCGACCCCAAGGCCTAATCGATTGTCGGATGTTTCTGCGATATGAAAAAAACGAAACTCGGCCCCGTTTTTGTTCGCTATTTGATACAGATCACCGAAAACCCGGGCCTTATATCGCGACCATAAGATGCTGTGCCATATGTCTACCCTCAACACTTTCTGCAATGGTATCCCCACCACTTTTGCGGCCATTGTAGATGGAACGTCCGCCCTACGCCAGCGCGGGCGCCAATAGACATGTCATCATAAATTGCTTCGGTTGAGTGGCTAGGCTTTCCGATTCGCCCGTTGAAGCTCGCCTTGTCTAACGCCTTCCACGACTACAAAACATGACTAAAAGTCACGCGCTTCTTCCGCCTTGGCGCTCAATGGCGAAACCCGTCAGTCGCGTTTACTTCAGCCCCAGCGACAAAATGAAGCCGAACGAACTTATTTGATACTTAGAGTTAGCTAACTGTGTGGGACCGGAAAGCGACTGGTCGTATTCCTGCGGTGCACCAAGTCGGATAAGCAACGGACACCTCAGGGCTCCAACTCACCACTCACGGATGTCAAGCCAACGACAGGCGAAAGAACATTCCACGAGGCAGCTCTCTCGTTTCAACGTTTCAAATCTAGCCGGTTCGTTATGCCATGCACTTAGCCGGCGGCCGCTACTTTATGCAAATTGCTTGGAAATTTTGCGAAAAAATGGCCGAACGATCAAACGATCCGGTCTCCACTGCGATGAAGAAGAGCAGCATGAAACGAATCAACTTCCACAGCACCGCACGAATAAGACTTTTTATGCCGTGAGGAGTAGGCGTGTCTTCGACACAAATAACGTCCGAGAACCCGCTTGCGCGCATCAGCTGGTCAATTGAAGTACGGGTAAATGCCACTTCGTGGGTGAAGTCCGAATATAGAATTCTGGAACCAAACGGGCTTTCGGCGTTTGGTACGTGGACTATCCAACGCCCCCCCGTCTTCAGCACCCTGCGCACGTCGTCGATGAGGTGCAAAAGTTCATTTTTTGTGAAATGCTCGATGACATCAAAAGCTATGACGACATCGCATGAGCCATCTGGAGTAGCGGCCAACGCATCGAGGAGGTCACCCTCAACAACCGATTTTACGCCTAGTATCTTGGACGCCTCCACCTGCTCCTTCGAACCATCAACGCCTCGTAAATTGCGGTAACCCTGCTGCTCCAAAACATAGAGAAGGGCACCATGTCCGCAGCCAATTTCCAAAATATGGCTATCCCGGTCGGCAGGAACGTGATCTTGAACCAGTCGACGCAATGACGGTAATCGTGACCGCAGGTCGTTGAGTGTTGTCGGCGCCAGTGGAGTGGTTCGCGCGCTATTGTAGGAACCATAAATTCGATCACGGTAATTCTTGATCTGCTCATCGACCATCTTACCTACCTACACCTATCCTAACGGCCCCTCACACTACTGCTTTGCTAACCAACCTCAAGTATAACGCACTTTGGGCGGGCAAACGCAAATCGATCTATTTGCCGTACCTGGTGCTCCATTAGTAACACAGCGACAACGATGCGTCCGTGACGCCAGAGCTCTCATATCCTAACTCGGCAACCCGGTTAGCTCGCAAAATAGCGCAACCATACTATCGCCATAAGTGCGCCACCCCCCCATATGCAGCACTCTTTGACGCGCTGCCTCAGACATGCGCATTCGGCGATCCCCATCATCTGCCAACAGTTGAAGGCGCTCGGTGATGATATCAACGGCGCGGTTTGGAACGATAAAGCCCTCAACGTCATTACAAAACAGATCCGCCGCTCCAGTGTTTTCGGTAGCGATGACTGGGCAACCGCAAGCCAGCGCCTCACCCATAACGACCGCCAGACCTTCCTCAATACTAGGCAGAACCATAACATGGCTCCTGCTCATAATATGCTTAAGGTTCGCTTGAGCCACGTGCCCCAGAAAAGTGACGTCTCCTTCCGGCACGAATGGCTTGATGATCGACCAGTCTTGAGTCTTCATCCCAACCACAACCAATTTCTTCCGCGGATGCTTCAGCTTTTTGAACGCCTCGAAAAGATAAGGCACGCCTTTGCGCAGTGAAATGGCGCCAGTAAACAATACTTGAAACTCATCATTAGCCGGACGAACCCCAACTGGGTGGAAGACGTCGATGTTCGAGCCATAAGGAATTTTCCGAACACGACGCGGATCGACCCCCAGATCGATAAAGGTCTTACGAACAAATTCGGAAGGCACCGTTATGGCATCCGCGAGCGCGTATTCTGTCAGCTCTCGAAGAATCGTCCTAGGGTCAATACTTGGGATATTGACTCCGTAGCGGCGGTACTCCTCGCGGAGTATTTGATCTTGAAAGAGAATATGGGAGGAGCCGCGGTCGCAGATGTATTTGGCGCCATTTGCCTGGGCAGCCGGACCGCTGACAAATCCTGAGCCCGACAAAGCGAGATAGATATCCGGGCGCCCCATGCGCCACTTCGCATAGCGATCGATAGTGCTTTGCGCCAAAATCCCCATCTCGCGATCTAACCACTTTGGACAGAGGCCAACACGGTTGAGCGCAAAACGCGGTGTTTGAAACCACGCTGCTGTCCTAATATATTGCCGCGGGATTTTTTCACGCGCGACTTTAGCCCAAGGAAATCCAGTAAATATTTTGTCCAGCACACCATGCCTGAGCAATTCGCGTGCGAGCGCAAAGGTATGAAATCTCCCGGGCGTTGTTAAAACGACTTTCATAGTTACAACCTCTTTCGACTAGACGCCGCAGTCGCACAACAACTCATTTCACTACGCTCGCGATCAGGGCCGAAAGAACCTTTTCATTATAGTAGCCATTTTTGAGGGCGCGCTCGTGCCCCAAACGAGCTACGTTGAGGCGTCGCTTGTCATCTGCCAGTAAGCCTAAGCAAAGTTCAGCGCATTCCTGCGGGCTTGACCAGAATACCGCTTCAAGTCCCTCCTGATACATTGCCATGTGCTCAGTGGTTCTTTCACCACAAAGCAATCCTCCTAACGCGGGCACTTCCAGGCTGCGGGCCGTATGAAGATCACGATTTCCCTTCGACAATAGTCCTATACAGATCTTGCTCGCCAATATTGCAGCGGCATACTCTGCGTCATCCAGGTTTGGGCCCCGCCAATGGGATTCGATGACGGGCCACTCTGGAGCTTTTTCCCAGCGGCTTCCCCAGACGGACAACGGGACTTCGGCTTTTATGAGTTGCGCCAAGAACGGGCCCCTTTCTGGCATCCACGTCCCAATAAAGCTTACTTCACTGGCAAATTTCGCTCTTTGTTCTGACGTCAACTCTCGGGGTTGATGGATCTCTTCGTCCGCCGACATCATCACCCGTTCGACGCGTCGAGCACCTGCATCCAGTGCTTCCTTGACGTTTTCCAAACGGCAGACCGCGACAAGGTCGTAAAATGGCAATGCTTTCCGCAACAAACGAAACCGCATCCACTCCGCGCCACGACGGAACAAATCATCGTTGATATAACCAACGATTTTAGCACCGGTATTTCGCAAATGGTGCATCAAACCAGGACTGATAAGTGTCCCCTGGTTTATCCAGATCAGATCAGGCTTGCATACAGCAACGCGCTGCAGAATCGGCGCGTCGAGGAACGGTGCGGTTCCAAAGCCACCCGTGCGATGATTCCATCGAGCCATCCAACCGGTATTGGGAAGAAAACTGTACGGGTCAACGATATCAATGTCGTGGCCGAGTCGCTTCAGCGCGCCTATTCGGTGCTTCGACATGCCGGAATTGTCACCTATATATGTGATGTGCATGTTTCATCTGTTGGGTAAAAGTGATTAGAAGAATGCCCTCCAGGCAGGACATCATACGCCTACACCCCGAGAAGCCCCATCTACAGGCTCTGCGGTCGTAGAATTGTGCCTGGTAATAGCTTGATAGTTACAAAGTATGCGGCCCCGAACACTACAAACAAAATAACCGAATCCCGGACCATCGCAAGATAGGTGGATAGTTCCACGTCCGGCACAAACAAGATGGCGGAAATCGACAGCGTCATGAAGAGGGATAGTTCGACGAAGTCTCCAGAAAGTCGCCGCAGAATCCCGTTGGCAAGATATATGAGAAGGACAAAACCCAACGGATAAAAAATAGCACCGATCGGGCCATAGTCCCCCATTCCTGCCGTAAGTATCGAATTCGGGCAATCCAGTACGGGAATTCCGAACCGAGGATTAACGAAGCTTTCCTCGTTTGCGCCACTATCGAGCAGATCCTGCTTGTTGGAATCGAGAACACTGGGAATTGTAACCCTGATCTCGCGCCACAAATTCCCCCCATATCCGTATCGCGCATTCTTGTCGTGATAGACGAGATCCGCCAAGTACATGATGTTGAACGAACGCTCCGTAACATTCTGTTGGTAAGAGCTCAAAATAGAAGCGTAGCGCTGACGATCTCCGAGAATTTTGTTGGCGAAGGCCATTCTATCAAGAATAGACGCTTGAGACGCGCTCACGCCTGTCGCGCTCGCAAACATGTAACCGGCAGTTCGTAATGAATAAAAGTAGGTCGACCCGAGGTAGCCCACCACAATAAAGACAGACGCCCCAAGGACAATGCGTATTGTCGAAGCGCTTCTAGCGCCCCCCGCAAGCACATATCCAAAGGCGAATAGGATAATGGACGCGCCAAAATTTCGCCGGCCGGATACGCATACGATCATGAATACGGCGATAGTGCAAAACAGAATCAGCCACCACTTGTTGGAGCGCTTCTCGGTGGGCAGGGCATAACCGCAGAGCCCCAACAACGGAATGGACGCGACGCTCGCCAAGGAACCGAGAATGCTGACGTGATGGGTGTCATCGGAATGGTTGCCCATGAAGCCAATGTCGCCGTGTAGAATGGCGATCACAATCAAACTTGTGCAGATCAATATAAGGAAAAGTGATGCGTTTGGAGAAAGGGCCTCGGGCTTCGGATAGAAAGCAGCCTTCACGACATTATCAAACATCAGTAGCAGCAAACTGGCGATGTATACGAGAGCCAGACACTCGCATAGAGCAGGCCAAACTCTTGCAGCATCCATCGCTCGCGCGATGGAATCCGAACTACTAAATGAAAACAACGTACCCGCTGCGTAATCGAGCAATACGGACGCAGCGAGCCAATGGCCAAACTGAATGGTTTTCTTATTTGCAAATATCGCAAAAAGGCACACACCCAGCACAATCGCGCCGACCGCGACAGTGAAGAAAAAAGCGCCATAGCAGGGCATTGCCAACAGCAATAAGGAACTGAATCCCAGAGCGCTAACGCAGATGGCATCTACAAGTTGAGACTTGTCACCCATGGACTACGACCATCAAGAGCACGCTTGTGTTACCGCCTAGCTGAAGAAAACGTGAAACGATAAATTATATCGCCTTTAGACACCAGGATGTTCAAACTACACGGGCCCGTTTGTGTAGTGGATGCAAATTGCTTGTATTTCAATTTGGAGGCCCCTCCACAATGAGCCCCCAATGGAACACGCGGCGGCCAGAAGGCGCGGGGGAGCCAAAAGACACGATAACCCGCCTGCACCGCATCCCCAGCAATACCCTATGCCTGCGCCCCAGTCTCCGCCCGCTTCACGACCTCGTGGAATACAGCCAGGTAGCCGTCGATCATAACAGGTAGAGTGTACTGTGACACGTTGGAATGGCCGGCCGAGACGCGAACGCCGCGTGCTTCGAGGCCCTCCACGATGTGTAGCACCGATCCCGCAGGATCAGCGGGATCAATATAGATTGCAGCCGTACCACCGACGTCACTCAAGGGTGGGCGATTGGTGGTTACCACAACACAGCCACAAGCTTGCGCCTCAAGGATAGGCCACCCAAATCCTTCTCGAAGAGATGGGAACAGCAGAAAATCTGCAAAGGAATAAAAGGCGCGGAGTTCCTCTACTTCCACACGCCCCCCTTCTATCACCCGGTCCTCGATATTCAGGGCTTGCGACTGACGCCGTTCGGCGGGCGTTATGCTCGCTCCAACCATCATCAGTTTGTGTTTTGAAAAAGCGGGTGTGCGAAAAAGTTCCGCAGCTATATTCAAAACGCCGGTCCGATTTTTGTACCACGCATCGCTCCCGACATGCAGAATATAGGGCGTATGCTCTAGGTTCACTTTCTGGAGAATCGGCAAGGCGTCAACGCGCGCCATAGGCTCATAGGCATAACTCAACGCGTTCGGAATTACCCAGGTTTGACAGGCGCCGACCCCAAACAGCGCATCGACCTCCCGATTGGTTTCGTTCGACACACAAACGATGTTTCGGGCTTTTAATAATCCGCTGGCGATCCAGCGCTGATAGAGCCGGCCACTCCAACGTGTCTTGTTTTCGCTTATCTCACCAAGAGCGCTGCAAATGGCAAGCACGTCATGGCACGTAACTACGCAGGGCAAACGGCCAATCCAATGGGCATAAATCGCGTTCGAATGATCACAGATATAGACGAGATCAAACCGTCCAAGCCGGGTATAAAAAAATAGCGCGATCGGAAAGATTAGCAACGTATCGACATAGCCGAAATACTTGCCGACGCTGGTACGCGGGAAAAGTCGCCCCAACAGCCTCCACGGCTGCAACCGAACAACCTCAACCCCATCTCTTTTTTTTAGTTCCGTCAACAGCAAATCAGCAAATGTCCTCATACTGAGAACATTCGGATCATAGTTTCCAATCAACAATATTCGCATCATAGCCGTGCCGTAAGAATTTTCATTGCCTTTGTTGCGCAAGGAAACCCAACACGGTCCATCGTTCGGAAAAGGCGTGTTCACCAAAACGACGTCACCCAAGCTGTCACGCAGATGCGAGGCACTTCAGTTAGTCAAACACCAATTTTCCCATTATGTGATTGGAATTGTCGCGGTACCACTTGATGATGCGCGGCAGCTCTTTCAGCAAGGACCGGCGCGGTTCCCACCCAAGCTCAGAGATCTTCTTCCACGAAATGGAATAGCGACGGTCATTAAATGGTCGATCCTGAACCATCTCGACACTCGCTTCGAAATCAGCGCCAAACTCACGGCAGATCATTTCGACAACGAATTTGTTGGCATATTCGTCAGGCGAGCCAATATTGTAAGCCTCACCAGGAATGCCCTTTTCGATGAGAAGTACCAGCGCGTCGGCGAAATCATGGGCCGAGAGATAATGACGGATATTGGCGCCGTTACCGTGCAAAGGAATTTTATTACCTGCAATAAGCGACATGATTGCTCGAGGAATGAGCTTCTCAGGATATTGCCGGATGCCAAAAATATTATTGGCACGAACGGTGATGATCGGAAGTTTGAAGGAGTGCAAATAACCGCTAACCACCATCTCGGCGGCAGCTTTGGAGGAAGAATAAGGATTGGTAGGGTTGAGAAACTGGGTTTCGATGCAATCCCCAGCCAAAACCTCTCCATACACCTCGTCGGTGCTGACATGAATGATGCGAGGCACGCCAGCAGACCGGCAAGCTTCCAACACCGTGTGCGTACCTAGCGTATTAGTCTGCGTAAAGAGAATGGAACTGCGAAAGGACCGATCGACATGGCTCTCCGCTGCAGCGTGAATAACCAAATCACAGCCAGAAGCGAGACGGTTACAAAGCTCGTAATCGCAGACATCGCCCACAACCAGCTTTGCCTGCCCCTGGGTCACCAAGTCTGTGATATACGAATAATCGGCCGCATACGTCATCTTATCCAAGATGACAACTTCAGCGCCCGGAAATGCGCCGCAAAGCCGTTCCGCTACATGTGACCCAATAAAGCCAGCACCGCCTGTAAGAAGTATTTTACGCAAGCCGAAGAATCCTTCCCAAAGCAATACAATAGGAATGAAGCTCATCGGGCGAAATATTAAGCGGCAGACCGCTCTCTCGCCACTTCGTCATATCCAAGAAGAATTCGTCCCGAATCTCATGGTTGGATACAACAAGCCTTCCCCCACCAAACCCTTCCATAACCCATTGCGCCACGCTACCGCAAGCAATCGGAAAGCCGCAGCCAACATTGTAGATGCCCGAGAGCCCCCTGCTAATTGCAGCGATAATCATGCTAGCACAGCGCTCAACTGGGAGAAAGTCCCGCTGCGACTGAGGCGCCATATCGAAGAATATCGAATTTTTCTCCCGCAGATCTGAGAGCATTCGTGAGAGAAAGGTGCACCGTTGCGGCGCGTACCGAAACTCGAATCCAAAGATATTGGAGAGGCGCAAGATCAACAACTTCGGGCCGATAAGTTCAGCGATAGCCCTTTCACTGATTGCCTTGTTTGCGCCGTAAAAACTGCCATCGCCAGTTCCTCCGGTAGGCTCTGTGGCGCTCCAGCGATGTTCGGCGGAATAGACCTTGCGTGTGCTGATCGCGACAAACCGAGCCTTGGCGGCATGGGCGCATCGGGCCACCCTGAGATCGAAATCATTCTCTTCGGTATAGGCCGCGGTCATGTACGACGGAGTCACACCGAAATTGACAACAATATCGTCCGGCAGAATGACTGCACCAAGGTCCGCGTCATGGGAGACACCAATGACTGCAAGCCCCTCGGCAATAGCCTTGTCATAAACATGGCGCGCAATGAAGCTGCCCGCTCCGACGAGTACAAGTCTCTGGCTGTCAGTCATCATGCGGCTAGAGGTCCTCACACCCGAGAGGTCGCCTTTGCTCGACCTTTATGTGCTAGTTCCTTGATGGCCTGCAGAGTTCTTTTAGTCAATACTGAAGCGACTATCGCGCATGCATTGCATCGAACTCCGTAGTGCTTGCGGCAGACTTCGACGCCGATTTCGCAGCGCCGGCCAACGGCCTGGCTGCTTTACGTCACCCGAAAAGTTGGGCTTGCCCACGCACTCCACTGCCTTGCAATAACATCAGCTAAAGGGGATCAGGCTGCTCACACAAGGCGCTTCGACAAAGCCGATGTTCCGATTGGCGTTCCATCGAACGATGCCATCGCGCAGACAGTACGAAGACCATAATCTTTAGCCAACCAGGATTTCCGAAAAGCGAGACAGGCACGCATCGGCGCCCATTTCGCCGAGACATCGTTGCAGCGCGGCGCATCCATCCGGCATAGTGCCACGCAAGTGGAGTATGACCTCCGAACACTCCTCGATGTTGCCCGGTTTCAGCAGTATGGCTGCGCCCTGCAAGAACTCGTGGAGTTCGGTGCCAGCGTCGGCCATTACGATACAGTGCCTTCCGCTCGCCAGCATCCCGCCCAATTTCGATGGCAGCACTAGGTCAGTGGTACCTTGTCTTTGCGTCAATATATGTGCATCGGCCAAATTGAGTAGCGCAGAAAGTCGCTCCCGAGGCTGCAGGGGATAGACCCGAAGGTTAGGCAGACTCTTACTTTTCTCTATGAGACCTGCTTTCTCTGGGCCATCGCCGAACAGAAGAAATAGAATATCTTTGTGCTCGACCAGTTTGGCGGCAATCTCCGGAATTATCTCAAGACCCTGTTTGAGACCCAGATTTCCCGAGTACAAAACAACAAAAGTGCTGTCGGGAATGCCCAATTCCGCTCGGAACGGCGACGGACAAGCCATCGGCTTGATCTCGTTTGTATCGACCCAATTGCGGACAACCGATAGCCGCTCCGGTTTCACACCCTTTCCGCGGATTAAATCGCGCATCTTTAGCGAAATCGTGACGACCTGGTCGAAGGATTTCATCACCAGCCGCTCATAGGCCTCGGCCAGCCGACGCAGCCATTTGCCACGAAGATGGGCCACGGCGAAGGCTGCGTCGATTTCCAAATCTTGCACATGCAATACTGTTCTTGCACCCGTTAGAGCGGACGCAAGCAGCGCCGCCGGTGCCGCAAAAAGCGTCGGCTCAACACACATAATTGTGGCTGGCCGGAATACCAAGACGCGCCATATAACTGTGATCGCGGAGCTGAGCGCGAATGAAATCGGGCACAGAACACGCGATAGGCCGCGCATATTTCGACAGACATAAAGGGGACAGCGGCTGATACGCACCCCATTATTCGTTTCTGTGCGCCACCAATTCCTGTGTTTTTTGAATATCTGCCAACCGGGATAGTGGGGAACCGCCGCAACGACCTCGACTTGATAACCACTAGCGCTGAGATATTCGGCGAGTTCGCCAGAATATTTTCCAATCCCAATCGGCTCGGGGGTGAAGTTCATGCTGTATAGCAGCACCCGTCTTGATCGCGGTTCGGCTGCGCTAGAGGACTTCATTCGGGGGGCCATCGAATTTCTCATAATCCAGCCTGAATCAACGTGCTCTTATAAGGAAATTGGGTAGGAATAGGCAGGCATTGCAGCGCCGCATGAACGCGCAGCCCCTCCACCTTCGGCTAATACAGGAGGGAGCCAAGACGGGCAAATTTACCGCACAGCGATGAGGATTACCGGGTATCACCTGGCTCAACACACGGTATCGGCAATAGAGCACAGCAATTATGCCCTCATTTTGCAATTCGCGTGTGTTCCGTGCCCTCGAGAGCCTCAGATGCATCGCAGACGACAGATCTAGCCGTTACGCGAGATATGCCGCGCAGCGGTCAATCCTGGAAGGCAGATCTCTGCGAGAGACGCACACAACAAACCAATTCACAAGGGGATTAGGCCCTCTCGCGATAGTGTTGCGGGGACGGAAGAAGGGTCTCATCCACGCCAAAGCGAGTCGCAAATTCGCGAACCGCGACAGCTTTGTCAGGCACCCCGGCAAAATGAACCAGGAAGTGCTCGTTGAGAGACTTGTCGTAGTGATAGGTTCGGCAATTAAACGCCTGATAGGGGTAGATTTTCACTCGGGCCAACAGGCCATCCGTTACCAGACGATAGACAATGGCATCCTGGTCGCCGTTGGTGAAACTGCCGTAGATTGCAGGGTCCCACCACTTACGGGCACTCCTAACGGACGTCGCTAAAACACGCCGAATAAATTCAGCCGATGTTGGGCAATTTTTGATCAAGAACTGACCCGACGAAACGAAGGTGTGCTTGCCATCAGGGCTTACCGGACTCGAACAAATGATCAAGAAGACGTCGTCCGGAACGTCTTGCAATAATCTTTCAAGCGGTAGTTCCATTTGCGTAAAAAACGCATCGTCATCTATCCAAAACGTCCAGTCGTGCTCTGAGAGTGCCTTTTGCACGGTCCGCAATTTTCGAAAATGCGGCGTCTGCAGCCACCAATAGCGCGACGTATCGAATTCATAGGCGTAGCCATGAAGGCGGGCGTAGAATTGGTGATTCGTTTGCGATTTCAGATGCGGATCATCCGAGCCAGAAACAATACCAATTTGCATCTGTCCCCGCCCACTCGATTCTGCGGCAACATAGCCGTGCGGCGCCTCCTGGCCAAGCAATGGATCAGATGAAATGCGGCGTGCTAGGACTGCTCCAGCGGCGAAAATGCAACATTTGGCATTAAGTCCGCTACGGAAGGTTATGATCGGAAGCGATATGGGGCAACGCTCGATATGTCTGGGGTCCGGATGGGCCTAAGGATTAAGTTCTTCCATGCTTCCATATGGGACGGCGCCAGCAGATTGGCAGTCAACGCCATTGCTTTCGGGATCTTTCTTTTGTTGGCCCGCCTCGTTGGCCCGGGAAAGTTCGGCCAAGTGGCCTTCGCAGCCGTTTTTGCAGAGATCATCACGCCTTTCGCTACTACGGGCCTATCCCAGGCTATCATCCAGCGATCCGATTGGGACGAAGACTTCGCGGCCACGGTGTTCTGGACCAATATCATTGTTTGCTCGGCGCTCGCCGTCATGGTCTGGGTCGGAGCCCTGCTCCTAATCAGAGTTGGCCATCGGGAAGTAGGAGCCATTCTGTCGTGGTTGGCAGTGATCCCCGCGATAACGTCCATTTCTGCGACCCACGAAGCCAAGCTCCAGCGCGACATGCGCTTCCAAGCGCTCGCCCGACGGAACATTTATGCGGCATTTGGCGGAGGTGGGATCGGCGTCTTCCTTGCGCTCATGGGCTGGGGTGTGTGGGCTCTGGTGACCAGCCGGATTATCGTGGTCCTACTGCAAACCATATTGGGTTGGCAGGCCGCGCGCTGGGTACCACGCAGATACTTCTCCATGCGCCTGCTGAAGTCACATGGCAGTTTCGCAGGTTACCTAACCGGTGTGGCGTTCATGGCGCAAATGAGTTCCCGTGCGCCGGACATCATCATTGGCGTGATATTAAGTCCGGCAGCAGTGGGCTTTTTTCGGGTCGGCTCGCGTCTCCTCTCTGCCGCTACCGATGTTGTCGTAACGCCGCTTCAACGCGTCGCACTTGCGGGGTTGTCGCGCCTCGAAACACCGCAACGCATCGCGAGTGCGTATTTGCGGATGTCCTCTCTATGCGGTTTTGTTGCCTTTCCGCTGTTCTTCGGAATTGCCGCAATCGCGCCCGAAATCACGCTTCTGTTGTTCGGCCCTCGCTGGCTTCCGAGCGCTATCGTGATGCTTTGGCTGTCCCCTCTCGCAGCACTCACCTGCGTAACGGCATTTACGCCTTCGGTATTGACTGCCGCCAAGCGGGCAGATCTTAATTTTTCCTACAGCCTCACGAGCCTTGTGGCGACAATAGTTGCCGTCCTGAGCTTCGCCCACTTCGGTTTGCGCTGGGCCGCAATTGGCTTGATGTTGCGTGGCTTGTTGTTAACGGGCGTCGGTCTCGCTCTCGTCAAAAAGGCCACCGCACTTGATCTCCGCGCTGTGGCAACATCACTATTTCCCGCATTTGGTTGCGCTGCTGCGATGGGAACCTGCGTGTGGTATGCGCGTGCAGCCGTACTACCGGGCGTCAACGCCTTGACGAAACTCGCGATACTGATTCCAGCAGGCGCCATTCTCTACGGGGTTCTTATAGTCTTACTCACTCCGTCGACTTTGCGATCGGTCAAAAACGAACTGACAGGTCTGAATATGGCGGATGCACCGGCACCGTGAACACAGTGCGAAATACCTCGTTCGCTACGTAACCCCATTCAACGCAGGCTATCGCGCCCTAGGCCAAATATTTCGCCCCATCATGCGGACAAATCTGCACCCCACAGGTCGTAGGGAAAAGCCTGCAGCAGAGGGGCGGGATCAAATTGTGGCGGCGGCATTCCCCCCATTTCCAAGGCTTCGTCTACGGAACGCGCGAATACCAGCTCCGGTCGGCCGGTAGCCAAAAGATAGTCGCGGTATTTGAAGGGCGCTTCGACATCGGACAGCCGCAAGGCGCGCGCCGGGATGCCAAAGGCCTCCGCCGCTATAAGTGCATGGAGCGAGCTTGCTATAACCAGCCGGCTTGTCCGGATGCGGGCGATACAGTCCGCCCACGGGGAAAGCGGCGAGACCAAATGCTCGACTACGCCCAGCTCGGCGAGATCGTTCAAATTGGGCATGACGATATAGGGCTCGTCCTGCTCAACCGCTTCCCACGGCATCACGTAGGGCAACAACAGCGCCGGATCACCATAGACCTCGGGCACCGAAATACCGCGCTTGCGCAAGAATTGGGCAGTTAGCGGTCCACGAACGGCGCGCACATCAAGGTCGCGAAAACGATGGCGCCCTTCCGCTATCTTGCCATTGATACCCGCACCCCAAATCACGTCCCCGGTCCGTGCGAAATGCAGGCAGGAGCCGATTGCCAATAGACGTTTCCTGCGCAAAGCGGCGCTATCACGGGAAAGTTTCCGGCGCGCCAGCATGGCGTCAACAATAACCGGAGAAAGTGCGTCGCCGAAATTGATTGTGCCGTTGGCTGGGCGCCACCAGCATAGTTCGACCTGCGCGGACCGCCGTCGCAAAATTTGCCACATATCGATCACCGCCCGATCAAGCTCATGCAATGGCCTTTTTCGGCAACCCCAACTGGGATTCGTAGAATTCCCGATGCATCTTGCCGATCTTTCCCCAGTCAAAATAGGAAAGGTCGGGTGACGTGCGATGCGTGTTAATGGCCCAGCTCATCGCATCCAAAAGAATGTCCGCCCTGAGCGGTGGATCGTAGAGATATAGCCAATCACTGCCAACAATTTGTTGAACCTCCGGCAAAGCGCCAAGCCGCGGCGCGCACACCGGCCGGGCCAATGAGAGTGTGTGGAAGACGGAGCCGGAGTTCAGAATGTCTCGATATGGCAGGACAACAAGATCGCTCACTGCCAATACCTGCCTGAAGGCATCGTCGTCCGTCTTGGCAAAGTTCAAAAGAATATGACTATTTTGGCCGGAGAGGGACTCAAGCTTACGCTGCTCAGACGGCACGCACGGTCCACAAACGATCAAATTCAGATTCAATGAGTCTTCAATCCCATTGAAGGCCCGAACCAAATCGACACACCCTTTGTAAGGCCTAATGCCCCCCAAATAGGCAAATATGCGATCACTTTCGCTATAGCCTAAGCGTTTTTTGGAGGCCGCTTTGTCATCCAAAGTGCCGCTCACGGCGCAATAATGCCCATGCGGTATAACGGCGTAGGCTCGTTGGACGACACTTGGATATTTTTCAACTGCTATCCTTCGCCCACCCTCTGTCAAATAGATGCTTCCCGTGGCTATGCGCTGAAACGTTCGCCAACAAACGGCTGCGAGCCACGGCCACTTTGCAGGATCATGCGGAGCGGTATTGTGCATCGTCCAGACGACGGGTTTCCCGCGCATCCGAGCGATGAGGATGCCGCCAAGCAACAATATAGCTTTCAGCGTTGAAAGAAGAATATTGCGATGAAACCCGATTTGTTGCGGAAATTGAATATGTATCAAGTCAAATTTCGAAAACCATAAATTAAAGTAACCGCAACGGCATTCTACATTGTTCCCTGAGAGAGCGTTGTAGAGTTGTTTGAAGTACATATTGCGAAGCACGGGATTTTGTAAATTCGGATGCCCCCAACAAATGATTTTGTCTTTATTTTCATCCATCGCGTCCCCCAGAAGAGGTCAAATCTTCCTGAAGCCCCTTATTAACGCGACCACAGCGTCGTGAGCGTTGCCGGTTCGGTTGACACCCGCCTCAGCTAATCCTGCCTTCGCTTCGAAGTCCATTGAGCTCACACACCCGATTGCCGAGTGCTGGCGCCTTGGATTGCAGAAGCAGCCGATGTAATCGATACGCCAGCTCGTCATTATCAGTGCGTCAATACCGAACTGGATCGCCATTGGCGCGGTGGAGGCCGCAGCAAAATTGGCATTTGTCTAAAGCTCCGGCGCCTCAGCCCTCTTGGCTTGCACTGTCCTTTTGGTAGCGCGTCCTAAAATCTGCTGCAAAGGCCTGAACCTGCCCCTCCGCCACGGCCGCGCGCAGCCCTGCCATCAAATCTTGATAGAATGTCAGATTGTGCCAGGTGAGCAGCATGGAACCGATAATCTCCTGCGCCTTGACCACATGGTGCAGATAGGCCCGCGAAAACTTGCGGCAGGCGGGGCAGCGGCAATTCTCGTCGATGGGGCCCGGGTCTTCCGCGTGGCAAGCATTGCGCAGGTTCAGCGTGCCGCTCCAGGTAAAGGCTTGGGCATTGCGGCCGGAGCGCGTCGGCAGCACGCAATCGAACATATCGATGCCGCGCAGCACCGCGCCGACGATGTCATCGGGCTTGCCCACGCCCATCAGGTAGCGCGGCCGGTCGGTGGGTAGATGCGGCATGGTGAAGTCGAGGGTCTCGAACATCATCTCTTGCGGCTCGCCAACGGCCAGTCCGCCCACGGCATAGCCGTGAAAGCCGATCTCTTGCAGGCCCGCCGCCGAGCGCTCACGCAGATGCGCAAAGGTGCCGCCCTGCACGATGCCGAAACAGCCTTTGCCCGGCTGTTCGCCAAAGGCTTCGCGCGAGCGCTTAGCCCAGCGCAGCGTCATGGCGAGGGATTTTTCGATCACCTCTTCGCCGCCGCCAAAGGCCGGGCATTCGTCGAGCACCATTTGGATGTCGGAACCCAGCAGGCGCTGGATTTCCATCGCCCGTTCGGGGGAAAGGAAGTAGGTGGCGCCATCGAT
>JARLJJ010000668.1 GCA_031291275.1 Formivibrio sp. | reverse complement strand
GACGTGGATCAAGATGGACTTTGGGATTCGCTTGCTGCATGGACAGAAGGACATGGTGATGGAGCCGGCCGGTCAAAGCGGGTGGGAATTGCGCAATCAACCTCATCCATTTGTCGCAGCCGAGATCACCGACAAAGGCATCGACCGGATGTGCGAATTTGTCGGAGCAGTCCGAGATGCGGTCGGTTATGAAATACCGTTCTCGATCGATCACTTGGGGCACATAGGCGTGAAGTCGGTCATCAAGCTGGCCAAAGCGTACGAGAAGTTCAATCTTGAGTGGATGGAAGACGTCATTCCCTGGTACTACACCGATCTGCTCAAGGAGATTACAGATGCTAGTCCGACGCCTATCCTGACCGGCGAGGATATCTACGATATCGCGGACTTCGAGAAGCTCTGCAGCAACCACGCGGTGGACAAGATTCATCCCGACCTTGCGACCTCCGGCGGCATTTTGCGGACCCACAGAATCGGCGACATGGCTTATGGCTATGGTGTGCCTATGGCAATGCATTTTGCCGGAACGCCGGTGAGTTGCATGGCAAACGTTCACTGCGCGGCAGCCACTCGCAACTTCCTCGCGCTTGAGAATCATTCGCTCGACGTGCCCTTCTGGCAAGACCTGGTCACAGGCATTGAGAAGCCGATCATCAATAAGGGATATATCAAGGTGCCGGATACCCCCGGATTGGGAATTACGCTCAACGATGATGAAGTGAAGCGGCATCTGAAACCCGGCACGGGATATTTTGAGCCAACGCCGATGTGGGACGAAGCGCAATCATGGGACGATGCGCTCTTCAGCTAAAGCAGCGGCGTCGACCAGACAAAGGGGGCGAGACAAATCGCGATCGCAATAGAATCCATCGCCTTGTCTCGGCCCCACAACCTTAGGAAATTGACCCGAAATAGCGGCGTGCCAATCTGGCCGCTGCTGGACCGGAAACGCAAGCGGCTCTAGCGGAATGAATGGGGAAGGGTGGAGAAAAACATGAAGAGGGTTATTTCGGCAATCTTGTTGGTTTGCGCGGTGCTGATGGCAGCCCCTGCGTTCGGCCAGGTAACTATGACGCGGGACCAAATACTCTTTTACACGTCGGATTGGAAGGGCGATCGCTTCCCTGATGGGCGGCCGAAACTGCCGGATGCGCTCTTGAAGCGCGCAGTCGATATGACCATTGAAGATATTTGGGAATTCCTGCGCGGCCAGGGCTACGACAATCAATTCGAGTCGGGCTGGCAGGCTCTTCATATCGAGAAGCCGTTTGCCGGCCGGGCGCTTACAGCCCAATACATGCCAACGCGCCCCGATATGCTGAAAGCGATTGCCGCAGAAGGCAAAGCAGAGGGACGAATCTTGGGCAGTGGCTCTGGAACCAATAGCTGGCCCATCAGCGAATTGCAAATTGGCGACGTGTATGTTGCGGACGGTTTCGGAAAAATCGTCGAGGGCACGCTGATTGGTTCCAATCTTGGTAACGCTATCGCCGCGCATACTCATACAGGATTCGTGTTTGACGCTGGTATCCGCGATCAGGAGGAGAATCGGGAGATCCCGAATTTCAACGGATTGTATCGGGGATACGACCCATCTGCCTGGGCCAATATGGGGTTGACCTCAATCAATGCTCCCATTCGCATTGGACATGCTGTGGTGTTGCCGGGAGACT
>JARLJJ010000667.1 GCA_031291275.1 Formivibrio sp. | reverse complement strand
GCACGCGCTCCGCCAGCGAATATTCATCAAAGTTGAAAAATTCTCCACCATTGTCCTCGTCTCGGGCAAAACCCAGCTTGGTGTCGGTGCTCCAGCGGTTGTCGCCATCCCAATAATGGCGCCAGTGCAATTCCGCGCGCTGCTCCACCACGGACAGATTTCGCGTGCCCAGGGGTGCTCCATCGGCCGACAATGCCGCCCAGGAATCATGGTCGAATTGCTGGATTTGATAACTCAATGAAAGCTCGGTCTTTTTATCGTCGCTGAATCCAATCTGAAGCTGGGGACCGTATTTGCTGACATTATCGAGCGGCGCATTGAGCATTTCGCGCGCGGCTGGAAAATCAAATTCCGTCCACCAATTCGTGCCCAAGTTGCGGCGCACAAAGGGTTTCATGCTGATGGTGTTGCCGGCAATCTCCACCGCCTCAGGACCCGTGCGAATATCCACGTAATCCACCTCGTCCAGATAATTTTCCCCGGTCTCCAAGCCCAAGAGCCAGTGGTCACCCAGCAACCGCTTGAGCGTGACGTCCGCCAGCCAGAAGTCCGTTCCGTCAGTGGGAACACTCTGGAGATAGCGCTCGTCGTCGCCGCTGAAGATCGCATCCACCCCCCAGCCATCATCCAGTGGCAATCTTGAAAGCGATGCGTCCAATCCTTCTGAGACGAAGGCGCTCCCCTGCGCATTGGACGGGCTCAACAGGACATTGTCCCGATAGCCCGCACCGGTGCGCAGGCCGACCGTGTACTGCCACAGCATGGATTCCTTGAACAGTTTGACGTTTTCGGGAATCAGCAGCTGGTCTTCCGGGGGAATATTGGTTGAGGATTGGGCTTTGGCCCTCAGGGTGAACATGGCCAGCAACAACATTGCAATTATTTTCGCCACGCTGTTTCTGTTTGCTTTGCTTGTCTTGAGATAAAATAAAACCAAGCAGCGGGTGCCGCTTGGCTCGCGATAATTCTGATCACTGACCGCACGGGTCGCCGACTATCTGCCACTAACTAGTGGCCACGATGATGGTGGTCCCCCGGGGCACTCGGCGCGGTGCCTATGATCCGCAGAAACTCCGCATTGCTCACCCGCCCACGCACGCTTTTCAGTTCATCCTTCAATTGGGTGCGAAAATCCGAAAGCTCATCCAG
>JARLJJ010000666.1 GCA_031291275.1 Formivibrio sp. | reverse complement strand
GGCGACCTTTTCATTCGTCATTTCGCCAATGGTCAGTGACAGCGATTTATCACTGCCCTTGCGGATCACTTCCAGCGGCGTCTTGCTGCCCGGCGGAAGATCAGCCACCAGTGTCGGTAGATCGCTTGAGCTTTCAATGGCCTTGTCGCCGAGCTTGACGATGATATCGCCTGCTTGTACGCCGGCTTTGGCTGCAGGGCCGCCTTTATCCACGCTGCTGACCAGTGCACCATGCGGCGATTTCAGCCCGAAGGAATCCGCCAGTGCCTGGTTCACATCCTGAATGGTGACGCCAATACGGCCCCGGGTGACCTTGCCGTGTTTGATCAACTGGTCTTCCACCTTGCTGACCACGTTCATCGGGATGGCGAACGACAAGCCTTGATAGCCGCCGGTCTGCGAATAAATCTGCGAATTGATGCCGATGACTTCGCCGCGCATGTTGAACAGCGGGCCGCCGGAATTGCCAGGGTTGACTGCCACGTCGGTCTGAATAAACGGAACGTAGGTGTCGTCAGGCAAGGTGCGCGATTTGGCGCTGACAATGCCGGCGGTCGCCGTGTTTTCAAAGCCGTAAGGCGAACCGATGGCTAGAACCGGTTCGCCGACACGGATCTTGGTGGCGTCACCCACCACGACGATCGGCAGGTTCTTGGCATTGATCTTGATGATAGCCACATCGCTCTTTTTATCCACGCCCAGGACTTTGGCGGTGAATTCGCGCCGGTCGGTCAGCTTGACCGTGACTTCCTGAGCGCCGTCAACCACGTGGGCATTGGTCAGAATCAGTCCATCATTGCGCACGATAAAACCAGACCCTTGGCCATGCACAATTTGTCCGCCTTGCGGGCGTTGGAATTGGGGGCCGAAGTGGCGGAAAAATTCATAGAACGGATCGTTGGGGTCGAGCTGACTCGTTTGATCGGTCACTTTGGTCTTGCTGGTGACGCTGATATTGACGACTGCCGGGCCGAAGCGATCCACAATGCCGGAAAAGTCCGTGACGCCAGCTACCGCGACAGGGCCAGTGGCCTGCGGCGCTATCGGAGCCGGTTCGGCAGCAACAGCGGCGGGCATGGTTGCCGACAGTGAAGGAGCAAAGCCGTGCACGCCAACAATATAACCACCGGCCAGCGCGGCAAAAACTGCTGCGGCAAGGCTGCTTCGAGTAACAAGTTTGCGATTCATGATGCACTCCTTTCCATGCGGAATGGGTTATTCCATGGAGTGCAGTCTAGAGGCCGAAACTTAAAACTAACTTAAGATGCGAAATATTTTTATGAATTGCCCATACGGGCTTGAACCGGGGCGAGTGGAAACAAGACTCGCGCAGCCAATCCGCCCTCTGGCCGGTTGGCAAGCTCAAGCGTAGCGCCGTGTGCGACGGCGATTTGTTGCACGATGGCTAGCCCCAGACCACTGCCCTGGGTTTCGGTGCCGGCAACACGGTAAAACCGGTCGCGCACCCGCGGCAGCTCTTCTTCAGGAATGCCTGGGCCACTATCGTTGACCAGGAGTTCGATGGCTTGATCCGTGCGGCGGACGAGTACATCGATTCGTCCGGGAGCCGGCGTGTAACGCAGTGCATTGTCGATCAGGTTACCCATCAGGATGCGCAAGGCATCGGCGTGGCCAGTCAGGGTGATTTCCTCTGCCTGTTCCAGCCCAAGATCAATGCCGCGTTCCGTGGCTTGCAGCGCAAAATCGCTGACCGCACTGCGTGCAATTTCGTCCAGTCGCACTGGATCCCGGTTTTGCGGAAAAGCCCCCGGTTCCTGCCGGGCGAGTGTTAACAGTTGCTGAATCAAATGTTGTATCCGGGATAAACCGGCTTTAAGGCTGGTAAACGAGCTTTGCCTGTCTTCTTCGGTTGAGGCGCGTTCGGCTAACTGGGCCTGCAATTGCAATGCCGTCAGCGGGGAGCGCAGTTCATGCGCGGCATCGGCGACGAAATCACGCTGTGCCGCAATGGATGTATCCAGCCGGGCCAGCAAATCGTTCAACGCACTGACCAACGGCGCAATTTCCGCTGGCAAATTCTGGTTTTCCAGAGGGGATAAGGCATGTGCGTCACGACGCTGGACTTCTTTGGTGACGCGTAAAATTGGCGCCAAGCCTCGCCCGACCGCCAGCCAAGTCAGGATGGCCATGATCGGGAACAGCAGCAGCAGCGGGGCAATGGTGCGCAGTGCGATGCTGGCAGCCAGCAGCCGTCGAACATTCAGCGGCTGGGCGATCTGCACCACGGTTTCGCCAAGCTGGGCGCCGTAGACCCGCCAATCGCCGTTTGCCGTATGTACCGAGGAAAAACCGAGTTCCGCCCATTGCGGAACGCCGGCTTCGATATGCGAGCCGTAGATGCGCAAGCCGTTGTTGTCCCATATCTGGATGACGATATTTTCCGCCGGGTCGGGTGCCCGCCCTGGCGCCAATGGACTGAATGCCTGACTAGGCAACGACAAGGCCATTTGCTGCATCTGGTAATCAAAAATCTCGTTGGCATCCTGGCGTGCCTGGCGATAGGTCAGGGCTGCCGTGAGCGCAATGCCAATGGCCAAGCTGCCTGTCAACCAATAGAGCAGCGTTTTTCTGATTGATCTCATACTGACTTTACTCATGGTCATGCAGTTCTTTGGAAATGACATAACCTACGCCGCGGACATTACGGATCAGACCCGCGCCGAGTTTTTTGCGCAGGCCGTGGATATAGACTTCGACCGTATTACTGCCCACTTCATCATCCCACCCATATATTTTTTCCTGCAATTGCGTCACGGAAAGCACCGCACCCGGATGATCGGACAAGGCCATCAGTAGCGCCAGTTCTCGGGCGGAAAGGGCGACCGGCACACCGTCCAGCAAGACGGACTTGGCAATGGGGTCGATAGTGATATTCCCCAGTTTGATGGTCGGATCGGCGCGTCCGGCATGACGGCGCAGCAGTGCATGAATACGGGCTACCAATTCATCCAGATCGAACGGTTTGACCAGATAATCGTCCGCGCCGGTGTTCAATCCCTTTACCCGATCCGCTACGGTATCGCGCGCGCTCAGAATAAGAACCGGTGTGCTGTCGTGCCGGGCGCGCAGATTGGCAAGTACGGTGCCGCCTTCCTGGCGCGGCAGGCCCAGATCAAGCAGCATCAGATCGAAATCATGCCCGATCAGTGCGGTTTCTGCGGCAATGCCGTCCCGAACCCAGTCCACGACAAAACCTTTGCGTTGCAGTGCGGTTTGCACACTGGTGCCGATCATTACATCGTCTTCGACCAGTAATAAGCGCATCGAGTTTCTCCCAATTTCTGGGGATATTACGTCAAAGCGCACGGCGTGTTGATGCTTGTCGAAGAAGCCACTGTGTTGATTGGGCGTAGTGAGAACGGCAACAGCGAAAACTCGGGGGCTCGCGTACAGTTGCGACTGCAGGGTATGGCTCATCCAAAAGGGGAATGGTATGGCACGTGATCGTTTATTGTGGGTGTTGGTAATCGGGGTATTGGCTGCGCTGATCGCTTCCGGCATCGCTCCGTATGACCGGGCGACATGGTTGATGGAAGTGGCCCCCCTCTTGATTGCTGCGCCTATCCTGTTTGCCACGGGCCGCCGTTTTCCGTTAACAACGCTGCTGTACTGCTTGATCGCGCTGCATGCATTGGTGCTGATTGCCGGCGGTGCGTATACCTATGCACGTGTACCGGCTGGTTTTTGGGTGCAGCATCTGTTTGATCTCAGTCGCAACCCGTATGACAAGCTGGGTCATTTTATGCAAGGCCTGGTTCCTACGCTGGTGGCGCGTGAAATCTTGCTGCGTCGTGGCTATCTGACCAGTAAACGAATGACCGGTTTACTGTCTTTGTGTGTGGCGATGGCGGTCAGTGCGTTTTACGAGCTGATCGAATGGTGGTCGGCATTGGCAATGGGGCAGGGAGCGGATGAGTTTCTCGGCACGCAGGGCGATCCCTGGGATACCCAATCCGACATGTTCTTTGCACTGCTTGGGGCCATGTTCGCGCTTGCCATGTTGTCTCGCTGGCAGGATAGGCAGATCAGAAAGATGGATCTGCGGATGTAAGTTGGATTGCGCATCCCGCCAAAACTGCGCGCAGCCAACATATTTATCATTTTGGATTGCCATAAACCTCCGCATGCAAGGCCCTTGGCGCTTTGTTGGTTGCGTCTTGGGTCCGCCCGCACTACTACTAAAGTATGTGTTTTTTTCACAAACAAAAACTTGAACGTAACAATTTCCCATCGGTCAAGCTGTGACGGAATGCTTCTGTTGGGCGGCAATACCGGGATAAAAATGCTTGGGGAACAGGGACGATGTAGTTACCCATAATGTGCTGTTCCAAATGAAAGGGCGTGGTACACGACCAATGCGTTTTTTTTCCTCCCCGGGCAAGGGAGATTTGGTGATGAAATATTTTTTAGCGGTTGTTTTGGTATTTTTGGGCCTGTCGGGTTCGTGCCGAGCTGATGGGCAATTTTCCTTGTCTGGCTTGGTCGATTCGGCCTCTTCTGAAGTGAGGACAATCTGGAACGAAGGTGCAACCGAAGCGTATCTTCCTCTTTACACCTACCACCTGCGCTTTGCTTATGACGCAAACAAAATCGCTTCCTATAACGAGAATCCCTGGGGAATAGGGATAGGCAAAGGGATCAAAGACGATAATGGCAATTGGCATGGTCTGTATGCGATGGAGTTTCAGGATTCGCATAACAGGTTTGAACCCATTGCTGGTTACGGTTTCATCCATCCGATGGCCAATTTTGCAGGGGTCAATCTGGGGATTGGTTACACCGTGTTCCTGACCGCCCGTTCAGATATCAACCATTACATTCCTTTTCCAGGAGTTTTGCCGCTGGCCTCGATAGAGAAGGGGTCGGTCTCCGTCAAGGCGGCATATATTCCGGGCAAACACAATAATGGCAATGTGCTTTTCTTCTTCGGGACATACCGATTCGCCCAATAGTCAAAACGGTTCTTCTTGACTGAAATCCGGGTCATTTGCCGTAACACGTAAAGAACCGGCAGCGCTTCCGCACAAGTCAACAAAGGCGATGCGTGCCCGCTAGCCAAATTTCCGCTTGGCGTCCAATGCCAGACCAATACCGATACTGCCGAACAGGTCGCCTTCGACGTGGCGTGCCGCGCGGAGATGTTCGGCTAGTCGCGCCCGTAGCAGCGGTACGCCACTGGCGCCACCGGTGAAGAAGACGGTATCGACTTGGCTCGCGGTGACGCCTGCTTGGCGCAAGACCCCATCGAGTGTAGTTTCGATCTTTTGTACCAGAGGGCTGATGGCGGCATCGAATTCGCTGCGCGTGATCGGGTGGCTCAGATCGGGTGCGAGTTGGTCGAGGTCAAGCCGCGTCTCTTCGTTGGCGGACAGGGCAATCTTGGCTTCTTCCACTTGCAGGGCCAGCCAGTGGCCCGCGCGCAAGTTGATCAGGCGGATCAGTCGATCGATCTTGTCGCGCTCGCATGCGCTACGGTAAAGACCTTGTAGCCCCGGCAACACGCCTCGTGCATAGGCAAAGTTGATCGTATGCCAAGTGGCCAGGTTGAAGTAATAGCTGGAGGGCATTTCGGCGCCGCTGGAAAGCAGGGTTTTGTAGCCCAGTTGCGGCATGACTGCCGCCAGGCTCAGGGCGCGGTCGAAATCGGTACCGCCGATATGCACGCCCCCATTGGCCAGAATATCGTCACGACGTTCGATCTGGCGCGCGCGTTCTGGCGAGAGTCGCACCAGAGAGAAGTCGGAAGTGCCGCCCCCGATATCGACAATCAGAACCAATTCTTCGTGTTGCAGCGTGGCTTCGTAATCGAATGCCGCAGCAATCGGTTCGAACTGGAATTCGATCTCGCGAAATCCCACCGCGCGGGCAATTTCGGCCAACGTATCCTGTGCCAGTTGGTCTGCCACCGGGTCGTCATCGACAAAATGCACCGGACGACCCAATACCGCTTGCTTGAAAGGCTGACCGGCAACGGCTTCAGCGCGGGTTTTCAGTTCGCCGATAAATTGGGCGAGTAGTTCGCGAAACGGCAGACTGCGCCCCTGTACTTCTGTTTTGCCGTCGATGAGTCCTGTGCCGAGAATGCTTTTCAACGCGCGCATCAGGCGGCCTTCATAGCCTTCCAGATATTCAGTCAGCGCTAGCCGGCCAAAACGCGTGTGGTCTTCATCGGCATTGAAAAATACGACCGAGGGCAGTGTGGTTTTGCCGTCTTCCAAAGGCAGCAGGCGTGCATGTCCCTGCTCAACGATGCCGATAGTGGAATTGGAAGTGCCGAAGTCGAGGCCGCAGGCAGAGGACATGATCGGTCCGGAAATGCAAAAAAGGGCGAGATTCTACTGCATGTGGCGTTGGGTGTCTGTGCTCAAGTATCAGCGACTGGATTGACCGGGTCTGCGCACCCGCCAATCGTATTCCATGTAGGCTGCGGTTTTTTCTGCGACCGCGATGCCACAGAGTTGGCCAACGACATAAAGCGAGAGATCGATTCCGGCCGAAATGCCTGCAGAGGTCAGGATTTGGCCGTTGTCAGTGAATCGCACATCGTCAAGGCAGATGGCTCCCGGTGCGTATTCGGGCATTTCCGGCATGACTTCGTGATGCGTGGTGATGGTAAGTCCGTCGAGGAGATCAGCGGTGGCGAGGATGCGCGCACCGCTGCAGATACTCAGTACTTTTTCGGCGGCATAGGATTGGTCTCGCACCCAATTCACGATGGCTTTGTCGCGCATTACGCTGCGGCTTCCTGCCCCGCCGGGAATGATGAGCACGTCAGCTTGCGGCGCGGAGGCAACGGTCTGGTCGGGATTGATCGAAAGTCCATTGACGGCACGGATGGGCCGCAACTCGCTTGCGACGGTTTTGACATCAAATAACGCGTGAGAATGGAGCTCGGATGCCACTGCAAAAACTTCAAACGGGCCGGCGAAATCGAGTACTTCCACTTCGTCGAACAGTAAAATCAATGCGGTTTTCATCAGTTCATCGCAATCTTGCTTCCTGCCGCCGCTGGATGCTTGCCCAGGTATTTGCGAATACCCTTCATCAGGGCTTGCGCCATTTTTTGTTGATAGTCTTCGTCGAGCAGTTTCTTTTCTTCCTGCGGGTTGGAGATAAATGCGGTTTCCACCAGGATCGATGGGATATCCGGTGCTTTCAGAACGGCAAACCCGGCTTGTTCCACGTTGTGACTATGTAGCCGATTAATGCCCCCTAGTTCAGACAGCATACTTTTCGCGAGCTTCATGCTGTCGCTGATCGTGGCGGTTTGGGTCAAGTCCATCAGGGTATGTGCCAGATACTTGTCCTTGGTGTCGAATTTGACTCCGCCAATCAGGTCGGCTTTATTTTCATTGTCAGCCAGCCATTTTGCTGCGGTCGAAGATGCTCCTTTTTCCGACAAGGCAAACACCGATGAACCATTGGCGTCGGGGCGGACAAACGCATCGGCGTGGATCGATACGAACAGGTCAGCTTTTACGGCACGCGCCTTGCGTACCCGCATGCCCAGCGGGACGAAAAAATCACTGTCACGGGTCATGACCACGCGCACATTCGGTTCTTCTTCCAGTAAGGCTTTCAGGCGTTTGGCAATGGACAGTACGACATTTTTTTCATAACTGCCGCTGGCGCCGATAGCGCCTGAATCTTCCCCGCCGTGGCCAGGGTCCAGCATGATGGTGGTTAGCCGGTCCACCTTGAGTTTGCTGCGATCAGTGCTTTCTTCCGGAGTCGCGGGCTTGATCTCGGGTTGGTTGTTACTTTCCGCCGGTTGTTCAAATGTTTTCTGTGCTGATTCCTTCTCACCCAGAAAGGCCAGTAGTGGATCTGCCTGCCCGTCTGGGTAAAGGTCGATGACCAGGCGATGCTTGTATTCACCGACAGGAGGTAAGGTAAAAACTTGCGGTGCAACGGTTGTTTTCAGGTCGAGCACCAATCTGACCACCCCCGGTTTGTTTCGGGCGGCGCGAAGGGTCTGGATGAATGGATCATCGTTGCTGACCTTGGTAGCGAGACTTTGCAGTTCCGAGTTGAGATCAACCCCTTCCATGTCGACCACCAGCCGTTCCGGGTTTTTTAATGAGAACTGGGTGAAAGAGAGTGGAACGGTCGATTCAATGGTGACGCGAGTATACGCATTGGCAGGCCAGACACGTACGGCCACCACGCTGGCGGCAGGGGCAGCCAAGGCGGTTGGAGTAACACTCAGGAACAACGAAGCCACCGCAACGCCAAGGATCAGGCGGCGGTTCAGGTCGGGGGCAGGTTGTTTAAATTGCGCAGACATATATTGCCCAGTTCCGTGTACGGTTCAATGCGGAGCCGGCGGCCGCTGCCTTCCGGGCTAAGGAAAATGATCCAGTCAGGTGCGGGTAGAAAGCCTTCAGCTTTATCAGCCCATTCGATCAAGCAAACCGAGTGTGGATTGAAATAATCTCGAAAGCCCGCGTCTTCCCATTCGGCTGGATCGCTAAATCTATACAAATCAAAGTGATACAAGTATAAGCTCGAAACCGTATAAGATTCAACCAGTGTGTAAGTGGGGCTTTTCACTCGTCCAGCAAAACCCAGTCCGCGCAAGATGCCTCGGGTCAGTGTGGTTTTACCTGCGCCAAGATCCCCTTCCAGATAGATCGTCATGCCTGGGTGCAATACGCGCGCCACGGCGCTACCTTGCTTTAGGGTGGCCGACTCGTCCGGCAGGAACAAGCTGGAGGCGGTATGATCCGGAATATGCATAAGG
The DNA here is from genome assembly GCA_031291275.1 of Formivibrio sp. Lineage (GTDB taxonomy): Bacteria > Pseudomonadota > Gammaproteobacteria > Burkholderiales > Chitinibacteraceae > Formivibrio. The sequence continues at coordinate 19,030 of JARLJJ010000666.1, read as the reverse complement.
AACTCGACTCTCAACAAATTGCGACGCAGCTTAAAGCATGGGCTCTGGAATTAGGCTTTGCGCGTGCATCGATTACCGGGGTGGATTTCAGCCATGCCGAGGCGGGCTTGCAGGCTTGGCTTGCGGCTGGTTTTCACGGTGAGATGGATTATATGGCAAGGCACGGTCTGAAACGTGCCCGGCCGGAAGCGTTGGTGCCGGGAACGCGCTCGATTTTATCGGTATTTTTGCCATATCAGCCACCGGGGGCGGCCAATGCCGAGGCGGCGCTGGCTGATGGCGAGCGGGCATATCTTTCGCGTTATGCGCTGGGGCGCGATTATCACAAAGTTCTGCGTAGCCGACTGCAAGCGCTGGCTGACCGATTGTCCAGTCAGATTGGTTCGTTTGGTTATCGGGTATTCGTTGATTCGGCTCCAGTGCTGGAAGTCGAGGTTGCGCGGCAAGCGGGCAACGGCTGGCGTGGCAAGCACACCCTGCTGCTCAATCGCGAGTTCGGCTCGTTCTTTTTTCTGGGCGAATTGTTTACCGATCTGCAGTTGCCAGCCGATATGCCCATGGCGCAAGAGCATTGCGGCAGTTGTTCCCGCTGCATTTCGGTTTGCCCGACACAGGCCATCGTCGCACCTTACCAACTTGATGCGCGCCGTTGTATCTCTTATCTGACGATTGAACTTCAAGGCGCTATTCCGGAAGAGTTTCGTCCTTTGATTGGCAACCGGGTTTACGGTTGTGATGATTGCCAGCTCGTCTGTCCGTGGAACCGTTTTGCCGTGACATCCGATGAGGCTGATTTTGCCGTGCGCAACGGACTGGATGATGTCACGCTGGTCGAACTGTTCGCCTGGAGCGAGGAAGACTTCAAGTCCAGACTCGCAGGCAGCCCGATCTACCGAATTGGTTACCCGCGCTGGCTACGCAATATGGCGGTCGGTTTAGGTAATGCGCCCAGTACGCTCGCGGTTATCGGTGCCCTGCAAGCCAGGCGCAACGATCCGGATGCACTGGTGCGTGAACATGTGGAATGGGCACTGGCCCGACATGGATGCTGAAGCTGCCGTGTTAATGCCTCAGATAATGCCGTGATCGACCAGGACGCTATCAATATGGGCTAGGGCGGCATCAATTTGCAGGGGTTTTGTGAGGTAGCCGGCATAGCCCGTTGCCATGGCGGCCTGAATTTCGGCGGGCTCAGTGTTGCCTGAAAGTGCAATAACCGGAATGGTCCGGGTTTCTGATTGCGAGCGCAGCGTTTTGAAGATATCGGCACCGATGCCGTCGGGTAACTGTTGGTCGAGCAGGATCAGGTCCGGTTGATTCTCACGGGCTAGGGCCATGCCTGCTGCACCACTGCTGGCTGCCAAAAGCTTGTATTGCGGGCGTTTGCGGGTCAGCACTGCACCCAGCAATTTTTGCGAGAGCGTGTCATCTTCGATATAAAGCAGGGTTACCGGCGTATTGGGGCGGTGACGTATTGCTGCGGACGGTTTTGCGAGTTCAATTGCACTGGCTTGGGCGCAGGGTAGCTCGATCCAGAAACGGCTGCCGACGCCGAGTTCGCTTTCCATTCCCACGGCACCTTGCATCAGAATGGCCAGCTTGCGGGTAAGCGCCAAGCCGATACCTGCCCCTTCCACTTCTGGTGAGTGTTGGCCAATGCGGCTGAATGACTCGAACAGATGAACCATGTCTTCATCGGCAATACCAATGCCGGTATCAAGCACGGTCAGTCGCCAATGGTTGTCCCCGCGTGCAGTTACGGTGATTTCGACTCGGCCGCCTTCTTTGTTGTATTTGATAGCGTTGGAAAGCAGGTTGATTGTCATTTGCCTGAGCCGGCGTGCATCGGCATGGACCACGAAACGGTCGTTCAGCAGGGGTTTGATATACAAAGCAATATTACGTGCATCGGCCAATGGTGTGACCAGTGCAACACAATCGCGGATGATGTGGACCAGATCCACGGGGCGCATGTCTAGGCGCAGCTTGCCTGCTTCAATGCTGGCAAGGTCAAGGACTTCGTTGATCAGGTCCAGGAGGTGCTGACCCGCTTTGCCGATGTGGGCTGCCTTGGTCTGCTGAGTGCCTTCTAGTTCTTCTTCCAGCACTTTGCCAAAGCCCAGAATGGCATTAAGCGGCGTTCTGAGCTCATGGCTCATGTGCGACAGGAATTCCGACTTGGCCCGGTTGGCTGCTTGCGCGGCGTCCCGTGCGGCAATCAGTTGCGTTTCCGTTGCTTTGAGCGAGGTGATGTCATGAAAGCTGAATACTCGGCCAATCGGACGTTCACGCAAGCGTTGCGGTCGAGAGGCTACGCCGAATACACGGCCATCGAGTAAGCGGCATTCGGTGGCACCTTCGGTTTGCGCTTGACTCAGCAGGCGCTCGAACCATTCACGAAAAGCGGCTGGCTCGGTGAGTTCAAGCAACAGGTGGTCGAGAATGCAGGGTTCTTCCTCGGCGCTGAGTAGCGCTGCGGAAAGTTTCCACAACTCGACAAAGCGGTGGTTGAAATGCCGGATGCCCCCAGTGAGATTGGTGACAAGTATTCCGTCCACCGTCGATTCCAGTGTCGCAGCAAGCAAGGAAGTCGTGCGAGCAGTTTCGTCTTCCAGCTGCTTGGACGCCGTTGTGTCATGCACCGAAAGAACATATAGCTGGCTACCGTTAACGTCCAATAATCGAACCGTTTTCTGTACGATAATGAGGCTGCCGGATTGATGGCGGTATTCGCCTTCCACTGCTTGGCATTCGTCCAGATTGCCGTTTTTGACCTCTTCCCAGAAAAACACATCTTGCAAACCGGCTTCAATATCGGCGATGGGTCGGCCAATCAGGTCCTGGATTGGGTAGCCCAGTAATGTTTCGGCTTGCCGGTTGGCCATGACAATGACCAGGCTGTCTGGATCAACCGCAATGATGGTTTCTGCGCAGGCATTGAGCAGATGTTCGGCAAGATGGTTCAATCGTTATCCTTCGGCGCAAAGAAGTAAGTTACTCGTTTGCGCGGATTCAGGCACTCCAGGGCTTCTCGAGGTAATTGGGCCGATTTGAGTGATTTGCTGATATTGAGATCGTGTTCTTTCTCAAGGTCGATTAGCGGTGCTTCATCGGAGGGGACGCCTGGCATGTATACCAGCACTTGCGGCTTCAGCGGCCGTGACGAGTTAACCGAAACCACCATGGCATAAGTTTCATTGGACAGCATGACCAGCGAGCCCGGGGGGTAGATGCCCATGCAACGGATAAACACGTTGAGCGCCTGCGTATCGAACTTGCTGCGTTGTTGGGAGAAGATCAATGCCAGCGCTTCGTGCGGGGTATATGAGTCTTCCAGGCTGGTCCGGTTGCATAGTTCATCAAAATAATTCACCAGAGCCAACGTACGCGCCAGGGGATGGATGACGTCCTGTCTCAATTTTTTCGGATAGCCGCTGCCGTCGCTTAATTCATGGTGTTGCGCAATGGCGGTGAATATGTCGCTGGATAAGCCGGCTTTTTGTGCTGCGCTGGCGCTCCATTCGGCATGTTGTTCATATAGTGCCTGCTCTGATCGGTTGAGCGGGTCGGTCTTGAGCAGGATGCGATCAGGAATTTCAATCCTGCCGACATCGTGGAATAGCGCGGCCAGCCCCAAGGCACAGATGTCTTCACGGGATAACTTGAGTTCTTTTGCCAGCATCAATGTCAGGACGGTGACATTGAGCGAGTGAAAATAAAGGTCTTCGACGCCGGCGCGGTCATTCATCAGGTGGAGCGCGATATCCTTGTCGGTCATCAGGGAATCAACAAGTTTGTTGATCAGGCGTTCGCCGGCCTGCGCACTATCCCTTGGGCGCGAGAAAATTGCACGGTCCAATCCGCGCACAGTCCGTGCCGTCGACACGAAATCTTTCTCGCATGCTGCAATTGCGGCGCGCTGTGCTTTCATTTGCGCCAGGCGTTGTTGCTTGCTGTCAACTGCAGCCTGTTCTGCTTCTGAAAGTGTTGCAATTTGGGTGTTAACCGCAGCCGACGCAAGGGGTTTTTCTACTGGCTTTGGTAAGGGGTGTTGATCACTTTTGGTCGGGGAATAACGGATTTTCTCCAATCCCAAGTGCTGCAATGTTTCTATCTGGTCAGGGCTTTTAATTTTGAAACTGCTGAACGTGAACGGGTGGTCCATCCAGGAAAGATCCAGATGAACAAAAAGCCCGACGCATAATTGCTCCGGGCGAACATAGTAGGTCATATCTTCTGATGTGGCCATTGAGGCATCGTCTGGAACGGTTGAACGATTTTAGTACGGGAAGGTGAACTTTCACAGTATTTTACCGAGTTTCAAAGGGAAACCGCCATTCTGTGGTTGAGCGGTAACAGTTACGCTCGCCGGAGTCGGGGTGGGCCGCTAGAATAGCCGCTAACTTTGGAGTATTCATGCAAGCCTCTCTTCCTTCGCACCCGATCGGGGTGTTCGATTCCGGTGTCGGTGGATTGACCGTGGTCCGTGCCCTCATGGATCGTTTGCCGTTTGAAAATATCATCTATTTCGGCGATACCGCACGCGTGCCGTATGGCGTGAAATCGGTGGAGACGATTGGGCACTTTACCCAGCAGATTGCTGATTTTTTGCTGAAGCAACAGGTCAAGGTATTGATCATTGCATGCAACACCATGGCTGCAGTGGCTGCTGACCGGGTACGGGCCGCTTCCCCCGTTCCGGTGCTGGACGTGATTGAGGCAGGTGCAAGACAGGCTGTGCAGGTCAGTGAGTCGGGTGGTATTGGTGTGATCGGTACCCCTGCGACCATCAATTCCAATGCCTATGCACGGGCGATTCACCAGTTGGATCCGAGTTTTCGGGTTTATTCACAAGCGTGCCCGCTGTTTGTCCCGCTGGTGGAAGAGGGATGGCTTGAACATCCGGTCACGCGCATGACGGCGCAAGAGTATCTGAAACCTGTATTTGTTGAACAGATCGATACGCTGGTGCTGGGTTGCACGCACTACCCGCTTATCAAGCCATTGCTGCTGGATGTTGTGGGAAATCGCATGAAATTGGTTGATTCCGCTTTGTCCATTGCCGATCAGACCGCTGAATTGCTGCAAAGTAGTGGTATGGCCAACCCAGTTCACCATGTCCCGGATTATCGTTATTACGTGACTGATCTGCCGGTTAAATTTCAGACGATTGGCGAGCGTTTCCTTGGTCGAAGCTTGAACCGTCTTGAATTGGTGAGCTTGTAATGCTGTTTGGATTCGTCTCTTTGCTGGCCTGTTGGCTTGCGGGCCAAACCTTGGTTAGCCTGACCGGGCTGCCGCTTCCTGGCAATGTCGCTGGCATGTTGATGCTACTGGTTATTTGCCTCGTACGGCGTGGTGTGGAGCCACGTCTGGCCCAAGCCAGTTCTGGTTTGCTTTCACACATGGGCTTGCTGTTCGTGCCGGCCGGGGTCGGCTTGATCGAACAAGGGCCTCTGCTTGCTCGCGAGGGCGGGGCAATGCTTGGGGCATTGGCAATTTCAGTCGTGATAACCATGGCGGTGGCCGCACTGACATTGAAGTGGCTACTGAGCCGAAAACAGGGGCGTTTGAATGAGTGACCTGTTATTGCATCCCGCATTGTGGCTGACCATGACTGTCGCGGTTTATTTGCTTTGTGATGGACTATCTCGTAAATCTGGCGGCGTACCACTACTGAACCCGCTCTTCACTTCTGTGTTGATATTGATAGGCATGCTGAAGGTCACCGGCGTTACCTACAGTCAGTATTTTGCCAGTGCCAGCTTCATTCATTTATTGCTGGGGCCAGCGACGGTGGCATTGGCTGTGCCGCTCTATACCAATCTATCCCGTGTGAAGCAAATGTTGGGGCCTCTGTGTATCGCGCTGGCAGCTGGCGGACTGACGGGAATTTTTTCCATATTGTTGTTAGGCAAGGCATTCGGACTTTCTCAGAATGTGTTGGTGAGTTTTGCCCCAAAATCGGTGACCACGCCAATTGCCATGGCACTCGCTGATCGTTTGGGAGGGAATGCCTCATTGGCAGCGGCTGCGGTAATTGTTACCGGAGTCTTGGGTTGCATGATTGTTGATTGGGTGATGAAGCCTTTGCGAATCAATGATCCTGAAGTGATTGGGTTCTCACTTGGTTTATCTGCCCATGGCTTAGGTACTGCGCGTGCCTTTCAGTTTTCGCCGGTTGCCGGGGCGTTTGCTGGGCTTGGAATGGGGTTGAATGGCGTGTTTACCTCGTTGGTACTCCCTTTCATTATTGGTTGCTGGCCTTGTAACTGAAACGCCGGTGAGGGCCGGCGTTCAGTTCAGGTAATTTCTTAAGAGGCCAACAGTTCATCGTTATGAAAGGCTGATCTATTTCCCCATTCATCCCGGTTTGACTTTTTTTGCCCTAATCCGGGTATTCCTTATAGCTGCCTAATGCAGTTCCTCAGGTTACCTCAGTCATCCAGTAACGGCAGATTTACCAACTCACGCCGATCATAGGCACGTGGTTAGACCCAATTAACCACTACCACTATCTCCTTAGTCAATCAGATCAGGGTTTTTGAGTTGTTCCATTGTATAGGCATTCAAGGCGTAGCCGTCCACGCGGCCTTCCTTGAATAGATCAATATCAAATTCCTCATACCAAGACCACTGGTGCATCGGTTCCTCGGCGATATCGCGGATGGATATTTCGGCCAATTCAAATTCAGCATCTTCTGCACTCTGACCAAACTCTTTCTCAAATGCGACCAACCCCTCTTTATAAGCGGCTTTCATTGGACAAGCCTTGTAAATGACCCGTTTCTTTGAGTTGGCCTTATTCCTAAATGTGGCAACGCATTCAACACAGACATCTTGTTCCATTTCTAGTCCCTCCTGAATTAATTGTATGGGGTACTTTATGTATAGTGTGCAGCCTTATGGTGATCAATGTTTGTTGGTGAACTTATTTGATGCGATGGAGAAATCAGGGAGCTTGTATTTGTTCAGGCTCAAAAAGAAGGTTTGAATTTTGCCTATTTTGCAGATAGGTATTGGCTTTTGGGGACCGTGCGGAAGCTTTAGCCCCTGCAGTACAGCGATAATACGGAATCTTCTGACTAGGCTTCAGTGTCCCAAGTATTGTTTGGGCTAGTGGCTATATCGGATTGGTACTGACTGGCCAAGCGTTGTGATTGCCTGTTTATCTTAAAAGTATCGGCGGTGGCTGGAGATGCCATATTTTGTGGCTGTGCAATCGCATTGCGATTCTGGCTGGAAGGCGTCAAGGCGAGCTCTGTTACTTGTGCTTTCAGAATGGTTTCTTCAAGCGTATTGGCTGATGGAGTGTTGATTTGTACGTCTCTACCCGAGGCGTAATATTTGCCATCGGAAGATAATTCCATCGTATACACAGCATCCGTCAGTGCAGGCCTGCTTGCTGCAATGCGTGCCTTTTCTGAGAGTTTAACTTCCTGATCATGTTGCTGAAGTGCGCGGATGGCAGCCAGCTCTTGGGGGGTGAGTCTCAGGTTCTTGCTGATAAGATTGGATAGGGTGGCATTTGTGGCAGCTACCTGTACGACGGGTTTTTCGACAAGTTCAGCCTCTAAGCCATAAGCTTGCGCTTGCTGACCATAACTGACGAAAATATTTAAATGCACGTTGTTCATTATGCTTGCCAGCTTACTAACCACTACCAATTTAGGAGCATGCAATCATTTTGAACGGTAATCGTGTAAATTATCCGATGAACGGTGGTTGTGGTGTAATTGGCTTGTAAAGTTAGACCTTTAGAAGTAGCTCCCTTCCTGGCAACCAGCGGTCCAAATGTCTGATTGCAATATCAGGTTGAGTTGATAGTAACTGGCATGCAGTTTCGCGCGCGGCATCCAAAAGGTCTGCATCAGCCTCTAGATCGGCAAAACGCAGCATTGCCACGCCGGATTGGCGCATGCCGACCAGCTCTCCAGGTCCCCGGATCTGCAAATCCTGTCGGGCAATTTCAAATCCATCGATGTTTTCGTAAATAACCTTGAGCCGTGCTTTGGCTGTGGCACCGAGCGGACCGGCATACAGTAGTACACAGAGCGATTCATGAATGCCGCGCCCGACACGGCCGCGTAGTTGATGAAGTTGCGACAATCCCATGCGCTCTGCATGTTCAATGACCATCAGGCTGGCGTTGGGCACGTCAACGCCGACTTCGATCACGGTCGTGGCGACCAGTACCTGAATTTCATTGCGCTGGAATGCGGCCATGACTTCTGCTTTTTCCGCTGGTTTAAGTCGCCCGTGCACCAATCCGACCTTGATGTCAGGTAATTCTTCGGTCAATTGGGCGTGGGTATCAACTGCGGTTTGCAATTGCAATGCTTCTGATTCTTCGATCAGCGGGCAGACCCAGTACACCTGCCTGCCTTCCTGAACTTTGCCGGCAATACGGGCGACCACTTCGTCGCGGCGGGCATCCGAGATCAGCTTGGTGGTGATGGGCGTGCGTCCCGGTGGTAGTTCGTCGATCACGCTGATATCAAGATCGGCATAGAAACTCATTGCCAGCGTGCGCGGAATCGGCGTGGCGCTCATCATGAGTTGGTGCGGGCTGTTGCCTTTTCCACGCAAGGCCAAGCGCTGCGCTACGCCGAAACGGTGCTGCTCATCAACGATGACAAGAGCTAGCCGCTCGAATGCGACATCCTGCTGAAATAGCGCGTGTGTGCCGACAATCAGATGTGATTTGCCCGCTTGGGCATCGGCCAGTGCGGCTTTCTTCTCTTTAGATTTCAGGCTGCCGGTGAGCCAGGCAATATGCAGTCCGAGCGGGTACAACCAGTCGGCAAGTTTGCGGAAATGCTGCTCGGCTAATATTTCCGTTGGTGCCATCAGTACCACTTGCCAGCCGGCTTCGATGGCTTGGCACGCTGCCAGCGCAGCGACGATGGTTTTTCCCGAACCAACATCGCCTTGCAGCAGGCGCTGCATCGGGTGCGGTTGCGCCAGATCGCGGTTGATTTCGGCCAATACCTTCTGCTGCGCAGTGGTGAGTTCAAACGGCAGTGCGGCGAGTAGCTTGGTAGCAAGTTCGCCTTGGGGCCGAATGATCGGCGCGTTCTGCTCCCGCCGGGCCGCGCGTGCCATGCGCAGGCTCAATTGCTGTGCCAGCAATTCGTCAAACTTGAGTCGTTGCCAGCCGGGATGCGTGCGCTCGCGTAGTTGGTGTTGCGGTACGTCGGGCGGTGGATTGTGCAAGAGACGAACGCTGCTGGAAAAATCCGGCAGATTCAGCGGGTCGAGGATTGAATTAGGTAAGGTATCGGCCAGATCGCAGGTCTTGAGAGCTAGCGCAATATGCTTGATCAACAGAAATTGCGGCAGGCCGGCGGTGGTGGGGTAAACCGGTGTCAGTGATTCGTTGAGTTCAGCATTTTCACTGGCTACGCGAATTTTCGGGTGGACCATCTCGTCACCCCAAAATCCACGTCGAATTTCGCCGAATAAACGAACCCGTTTGCCGACGGTGAGTTGCTTGGCCGCACTCGGGTAGAAGTTGAGCAAACGCACCACTAGCGTACCGGAGCCGTCGGCGACGCGAGCAATCAGTTGCTTGCGTGGTTTGTACTGCACCTCGCAGCTTTGCACTTCGCCTTCCACCAACACCTGTGCGCCGACGGGGGCATCGGTAATTGGGTAGAGATGGGTTTCATCCTCGTAACGCAGCGGCAGGTGCAGGACAAAATCAAAAGGCTGCCCAATGCCAATCTTGGCGAGCTGGCTTTGAAGCTTGGGGCTGAAGGCAGAGAAGTTCATATGTGATTAGAACGTTCGTTCTTGTTTCTGCCACTGTAACGGGTTTGGCGCCGATTAGCCAGTCATGTGATAGCAACCAGATCAGTCTGTACCACTGATTTGGACTTGAGCTCGTTGCATTGCGGGCAGAACCAGTTGGTTGCACCGCAGGCGGCCAAGTATTCCAGTTCTGCGCCGCAGGTGTTGCACAGGCCGCGCAGGCGATAATCAGTCTTGCATGGATGGCAATGCCAATGGTCGATCTGATATTCAAGCGGAGCTTGGCAATTGGGGCAAAGGCGGGTCATGGCGATTATTTCCCAGCTTGCGAGGACATGAGGATTTGTTTTTCTGCTAACGCTTTCTGTTTTTCCAGCATTTTTTGCCGAATTTCAGGCAGGGCGGCAAGCAGCGCTTTTTCGCCTTCGAGAATGGCCACGTTTTTTTGATCAAAATCCGTGGCGCCGATCTTGCCTACTTTAGGTCGAATGACCACGTCGGCGCGCGCAAGTTCTTGTTCGCCCAGTTTCTGACCCATGATGGCAATCGATTGGTTGACGATACCAAACAGATTCTTGGCTTCGCTGTCACTGGCTTTGCGCGAAATATCGACAGCAATCACGAAGTCTGCGCCCAGTTCGTGAGCGGCATCAACCGGCACCGGACTCACGATACCGCCATCAACATAGCGCTTGCCATTGATCACTACGGGTTCAAATACGCCCGGAATGCTTGAAGATGCCCGCACGGCCTGTCCGCTGTTTCCTCGCTCAAAAAAAACACGTCGCCCTGTATCCAGTTCGGTGCTGACTGCGGCAAATGGTTTGCCAAGTTTATCCAGTGGGCGATAGTGCAACAGGTCATTCACGAAATTCTGCAGTTTTTCGCCTTTTACCAAACCGCCAGAAAACAGACTGACATCGCGAATCTGAGCCTCGTCCAGCGCGAAAGATCGCTCCTGCAGCGCAAAGGCATCCAGACCACTGGCATACAGAACGCCGACAACACTGCCCGCACTGGTGCCGCTGACGACATCAGGTTTGATGCCTTGAGCTTCGAGCATTTTAATCACGCCGATATGGGCAAATCCTTTGGCTGCACCGCCACCCAAGGCGAGGCCAATTTTTAGTTTTGGCAGCGGCTTTTCTTGTGTCGGCAGAGGTGGGGCGCTTTGACAGGCAGCAAGCAGGCAGATTGGTAGCAGGCAAAATAATAAACGCTTTTTCATTCCATTCACTCCAGCGCTTCAACGATGGCAGTCGTGCCATTGCAACGCCATTTCACATCAAATTCATAGAGCCGAACGCCATACAGGCGCTGCGGGTCGTCGGCATACGCCGGTCGGGGATCCTGTGCCAACACTTCTTCAATCAGCAAGTGCAACGCGGGATATTTCAGTCGCGCTAAATCACAGGTTGTTTGAGCCGGGGCCGACCAGGCAACGGAGAGCTGGGCTGGCGGGCCATCTACAAACCCACCCTGTGCTTGGGGCAAACTTTCTACGAACGGGATATAAGGCTTGATATCCAGAACAGGCGTGCCATTGACCAGATCCACGCCGCGAAAATGCAATACCACGCCATTGACTGTTTCAATCCCGGCAAGTTCCACAAGCGACAAACCCAGTGGGTTAGGTCGAAAGGGTGCACGGCTGGCAAAGACACCCACTCGCTTGTTGCCGCCCAGTCGCGGCGGACGTACGGTGGGGTTCCACTCGCCGGCAGTCTGGTGAAAAACGAAGGTGAGCCAGACGTGCGAGAACGCTTCCAGTCCGCGCACGGTTTCTGGCCGGTCAAATGGTGGCAGTAGACGCAGATTCCCCATCGCATGCGGTGCAAGACTAGGCTGACGCGGGATGCCGAATTTGTCCGGGAAAGGGGTGGCCAGGTGGCCGATGGGGGAGAAGCTGAATACGTCGGGCACTGCGTTGCGATTCCTGAACTAAGGGTGCCCATATAGCGGCAAGATGAGTATTGTGCCAAACCCGCAGCCAGTATGGGGGAATTTGCGTTAGTCGTCCTCGAACCATTCTGGATGGGTCTGGGAAGCTGGCTTGAAGGTGAAGATCATTTCACGCAGATGGGTATGCATTGCCGCTTGGGCTTGGGCTGGATCGTGTGCATGTAGAGCTTCAACGACAGCTTGGTGCTGATCGGCCATTTTCTCGATGGGTGAGATGCCGGGCAAGGTCAGAAAGCGGACGCGGTCCATTTGTGCCTTGATGTTTTCGATCATTTCCCAGGCTTCGATACAGTCAATTGACTTGGCCAGCGTGTAGTGAAACTCATCGTCCAGTATCAGGAATTGGCCGACGTCGTTGTTCTCGGCAGCCATGCGCTGCTGGGACAGAATGCTATCGAGCGCCAGTAGATCGGCATCAGAGATGCATTGTGCCGCTTTTTCTACGATGGCCGTTTCGACGGCTTCGCGAATGAAGCGTGCATTGCGAACCTGCCGCGATGAAATCTTTCTTACGAAGGTGCCGCGCTGCGGCAATACCTGGATCAGCCCGGCTTCAGCGAGTTTAATGAAGGCATCTCGCACCGGTTGGCGCGAAACGCCAAACATCTCGGAAATTTCCTTGTCCGATATCGATTCGCCTGGCGCGAAGGTGCAGTTGACGATGAATTGTCGCAGCACCTTGTAGATTTGCTGGCCGGCAGAAGCTCCGGGAACTATCGAGGTCAGAGAAGGTTTTTTCATGGTGGCCAGTATCAGTTCATTATGAAATACCCCCAGCCTGTGGCTGAAGGCATATGTGCAATGGGCCTTATTTTCCCACACCAAACAGCAGGTTTGGCAGCCACAGCGACAATTGCGGAATGAATGACACCAAAAATAGCACGATGATGTTGCCGACCAGGAACGGAAAAATGGACTTGATCACTGAAGAAAGCGGTGTCTTGGCAATATTTGCGCAAACGAATAGACACACGCCCACCGGTGGCGTGGTCAGGCCGATCATCAGGTTGAGCACGGCAAACGTGGCGAAGTGAATCGGATCAATCCCCACGCCTGTTGCTACTGCCAGTAGGGTCGGGAACAGGATGATCAGTGCGGCAATCGTTTCCATGAACATGCCGACAATCAGCAATAGAATGTTGATCAGCAGAATGATGACGTATTTGTTGGTGGTCATGGCCAGCATGGTCTTGGCAATGGTTTGCGGAATTTCTTCCGACGCCATAATCCAGCCAAAAACATTGGCGATCCCTACCAAGGCGAGTAATGCGGCCGACGTGATTGCACTGTCGATCATGATCTTCGGCACATCGCGCAAGGTAATGCCCTTGTAGATGAATACCCCCACCACGAAGGCATAAACGCTGGCCAGAACCGCGGTTTCGGTCGGTGTCACCACACCGCTGAGCAGGCCCCCGATAATCAAGGCGGTCAGCATCAGTGCCCAAAAAGCGCCAAGGAAAGAATGCCAGAGTTCGTTCCATCCCTTCCAGGGGTGGCGCGGATAATTATTTTTTACCGAGAGGAAATAGCAGACGATCATCATGCCAATGCCAAGCAGAATGCCGGGAATTGCTCCTGCCATGAACATGCGGCCGACAGAGATCCCGCTCAGTGCCCCGACGATGATCATTGGTACGCTTGGCGGGATGATGGGGCCGACGGTTGATGCGGCAGCGGTAATGGCTGCGGCAAAGCTGACCGGATAACCTTCCTTTTTCATGCCGGGAATCATCACGGCACCAATGGATGCGGCTTCTGCCACGGCCGTGCCGGAAATGCCGGCAAACAGCATTGAGCCTGCCACATTGGTCAGACCCAGTCCGCCGCGAATCCAGCCTACACCTGCGCTGGCAAACCGGATGATGCGGTCGGTAATGCCGCCGCCATTCATCAGGCTACCCGCCAGGATAAAGCCGGGGATGCATAGCAGGACAAAGGAATCGACGCCCGCAAAGATTTTTTGCGGGAAGACGACCAGTGGCATATCGGCGTGTAGCACCAGATAGGCGACAGAGGAAATGCCCAAGCAAATAGCGACAGGCACGCCAATGATCAGACACAGGATGAATGTTCCAAACAGGATGGTGATACCCATGTCAGGCCTCTGTGGTGTTATGAGGTGTGAATTCGGTTTCGGGCACGCCGATCAGCAGTTCAATGAATTTCAGCAGGCCAAAGACACCAAGCAAAAAGGCAAAGATTGGCATACTGGCGAAGACGTAACTCATCTGGATATTGAGTGCCGGAGAGGTCTGCATTTCTCCCAGCAGATAAAACTCCCAGGAACCTGAGACCAAAATGAAGCCGAAGACGGAAACCAGTGCGGCTGAAATAAGTTCGCAAACGCGCCGAACCCGTTTTGGCATGACCATCAATGCCAAGTCGACATTGACCAGATCGCCGGTAAGCACCGACGCGCCGACACCCAGGCCAAGGATATAGAGCAGAGCAATACGCGAGGTTTCTTCCGTCCAAATAGGCGGTTGAGACATGAAGGTACGTGCAAAGACCTGTACTACGACGGCGACAATCATGAGTGAAATTGCCAGGAAAATGGCGAATTTGATCAGTTTTTCCATGGACTTCAATAATCTGACCATTTTGGCCCCCTTATTCATGAAATCTTTTGCTTGATAGCGGCCCGATGTGCCAAGCAGATCGGGCCGGGAAGGCTACAGAAATTAGTCAGCGTACAATTGCTGAACATAAGGCTTGAGATCGTCCTTGACCGCGGCCAGTACGGCTTCCTTGGCTTTCTTGGCAAAACCGACACGGTCGGTATCGACAAAGATCATGCCTTTGGCTTTGAGTTCGGCTTCAAGTTTCTGTTCATCGGCCAGCATTAGCTGGCGCTCATAGACTTGAGCGCGCTTGGCGGCTTCCTGTACAGCCTTCTTCTGATTGGCATTGAGTTTGTTGAATGACTTTTCACCGATGGCCAGATAAATCCAGGAGCGGACATGTTCCGTGCGATTCACGTATTTTTGTACTTCATAGAAACTGGCGGACTTGATCAGCGCGAGCGGATTTTCCTGAGCTTCGATCACGCCGGTTTGCAAAGAAGTAAATACTTCACCGAAAGCCATCGGGGTTGGCTGGGCGCCGACGCCGCGCCAGAACTGCACGAAGATAGGCACGTTCGGAACCCGCATCTTCAGACCCTTAACGTCATCAACGGTCTTGATCGGGCGATTGGAGGTCAGATAACGTGGGCCACGGGCGAAGTAAGCGAGTGGAATCACATGCGCTTTTTCAATGATCTGTTTCTTGATGGCGTCACCCAGCGGACCATTCACGACCTTGTCCATTTCGGCCATGTCTTTAAAAGCATAGGGAACAGCCAGCAGTGCGGCCATGGGTGCCCAGTTTTGTAGCGATTCGCCAGTAATCGTCATGTCGGCAGTACCAAGCTGCATGCCGTTGATCAGATCCATTTCCTTGCCAAGCGCATCGTTAGGGAATACTTTGACTTCTACTGTGCCCTTGGTCAGCGTTTTGACTTCTTCGGCAAATTTCAATGAGGCTTTATTCCAGGAGTTCTCTTCATTGGCGAGATGGCCGAGTTTCAATGTGATGTCTGCGGCATGCAGCACGCTGGAACAGGCCAGGGCTGCAGCGGTCAGACCAACCAAACGTGCGAATCTTCCGTTATAACGAATCATTTCTTCTCTCCTGCTGCGGTAGTTAAAAGACAATTGGCGATCAACTGCTAACTTACTCGTCAGTACTGCTTGGGGCCTTTTGACCCTCTTTAACCGCGTGCCCTGCTATTTCTTGCAAGGCCTGCGTTTAGGCAACAATAATAACCAATTCCTTGGTTTTGTAGTGTTGTCGTTACTGACAACATATACTAATATACTAGATAAATCCAAGTGTTTTTATGAAGTTCGTCAACCAGACGATCACAACCTGACAGGAGCAAATCATGGATGCACAACTTCCCCGTCTGAATCGCGCGCAGTTGCCCAAAGTGCAAAAATTTATGTTTGATAAGGCGTTGGGTGATCCGGCAATTGGGATCGTTCACTTTGGCCTGGGTAACTTCCACCGTGCACATCAGGCCATCTACACCGAAGAAGCCATGCTGGCTGCTGGCGGTGAGTGGGGGATCTGCGGCGTGACCTTGCTTGATGATGTCGCGATGCAGGCGGCACTGCAGGAACAAGATTGCCTGTATAGCGTACTGGTGCGTGACCGCAGCGGCGAAAAGGTGCAAGTGATCCGCTCGATCAAGAAAGTGATCGTGGCACCGCGTCAGCAGCAAGAACTGATGGACCTATTGCTCAGTCCGCAGGTCAAGATCGTGTCGCTGACTGTGACCGAGAAGGGCTACTGCTACGACGCCAAGACCAATGGACTGGATTTCAACAATCCAGCCATCCAGCACGATCTGGCCAATCCGGATCAGCCGAAAACTGCGCCAGGCTATCTGGTCTGGGCATTGAAGAATCGCAAGAACAACCCGTTCACGGTTCTGTCCTGCGACAACCTGGCCCACAACGGCACGATCCTGCGCAACGTGGTGCTACAGTTTGCCGAGGCTGTGGATAAAGACCTGGCGAAATGGATTGCCGATACCGTGCGTTTCCCCTCGACCATGGTTGACCGGATTGCCCCGGCTACGACCGATGCCGAACGTGAAGCCGCGGCCAAGGCGCTGGGTTGCGTCGATGCCTGGCCGGTGCCGTGTGAAGCGTTCCGCCAGTGGGTAATTGAAGACAACTTCGCCATGGGCCGCCCGGCATGGGAGAAGGTCGGCGCGATGCTGGTCGACGATGTGATTCCATATGAATTGGCCAAGCTGCGCATGCTTAACGGCACGCACTCGACCATTGCCTACATGTCGATGCTGGCCGGTTTTGAAAGCGTGGATGAGGCGATTGCCGATCCCGATATGTACAAGCTGATTTACAACATGATGACCGAAGAAATTGCCCCGACACTGTCCGTGCCGGACGATTTCGACCGCCAGGCTTACCGCAATCAGTTGCTCGACCGTTACGCCAATCCGTCGCTCAAACACCGCACGGCACAGATCGCCATGGATGGCAGCCTGAAACTGCCCCCGCGTATTCTGGGTACGATCGCTGATCGTATTGCTGCCGGTCAATCCTACAGCCGGCTGGCGCTGGCTGTGGCTGCATGGATGCGTTTCCTGCTCTGCAAGTCCGAAGCGGGCCAGACGTATAGCGTGAGCGATCCGATGGCTGATCGTTTGACTGCGCTGGCTGCGGAAAGCGGTGGCGACAATGCCAAGTTGCTGGAAAAACTGTTGGCCGTACGCGAAATTTTCCCGGAAGCGCTGGCGACCAATCCGCAAGTCGTGGCAGAAATCCGCAAGGCGGCTGATGCGTTGCAACAGCACGGTGCGAAGGCGACTGCTCGCCAATATGCCTGAGGCATAGAAAGAACGATGCGCTGATTTCGTTCAAATGGCGCAGTAGTACGAAAATGGCCTGATGTTCACGCATCGGGCCATTTTCTTGAGGGCTTGCCAAACCTTCGCTTGCGCAGGAAACTGGAGCCCTTTTCATTAACCCGCTTGTGATCCATGACTTTCTATATCCGCCCCGAAAATGTTCCTGAACTGACTGGTCTTTCCAAGTGGGAACGCCGAGCCATGCTGCGCGGCACTTTCTTGAAGGAACGTTCGATCTCTACGCTGGTGCTGCTTGGGGTTGTGCTGGCCAGTGTCAATTACCTGGTTAATCCGCTGTTGCAGCAAGTTGCTCCTGATGTGCGCAACAATTCGATGCTGTATATGGTGATCCTGCTGTGTTGGCTATTTTTGCTGATGTGGTTGCGCGATGTGGTGTTGATGAATATGTTGCGCCCCAAGATCGCAGCCAAGCGTGCGGCGATTGCGGCAAAACAGGCAGCGGATGCTGCGGTGTAACACGATATAATCCCCGTTTGACTGAATTTTCTGCAGGCTTTCATCATGCGCACCTCGCAACTGTATCTCTCTACTCTCAAAGAAGCTCCGGCTGAAGCCGAGTTGACCTCCCACAAACTGATGTTGCGGGCTGGCATTATCAAACGGCTGGGGTCTGGCCTGTATACCTGGATGCCGCTGGGCCTGCGCATCATGCGCAAGGTGGAAGCCGTGGTGCGTGAAGAAATGAACCGCGCCGGCGCGCAGGAATTGTTGATGCCTGCGGTGCAGCCGGCCGAGCTGTGGCAGGAAACCGGGCGCTGGGAAGTGTTCGGCCCGCAGATGCTCAAGATCAAAGATCGGCACGAGCGCGATTTCTGCTTCGGTCCGACGCACGAAGAAGTGATTACCGACATTGCCCGTACCGAATTGCGTTCGTACAAGCAACTGCCGATCAACTTCTACCAGATACAGACCAAATTCCGTGACGAGATTCGCCCGCGTTTCGGCGTGATGCGCGCGCGCGAATTCATGATGAAGGATGCCTACTCGTTCCATGCCAACTATGAAAGCCTGGAAGCGACCTACGGCGTGATGTACCAGGCATATTCCAATATCTTCACCCGGCTGGGACTGCAGTTCCGCGCGGTGGCGGCCGATACCGGCGCGATTGGCGGTTCCGGCAGTCATGAATTCCATGTGCTGGCCGATGCTGGTGAAGATTTGCTGGCCTACTGCCCGGATTCCGGTTACGCCGCTAACGTCGAGTTGGCCGAGGCCGTGGCCCCGACCCAGCTGCGTGCCCGTGCGCTGGAAGAAATGCAGGAAGTGGCCACGCCGGGCAAGACTGCCTGCGAGGATGTTGCCCAATTCCTCAAGCTGCCGCTGGATAAAACCGTCAAAGCCATTGCCGTGGTCAACGATGAGGGCGTGTTCCACCTGTTGTTGCTGCGCGGCGATCACAACCTGAACGAGGTCAAAACCAACAAGATCGACGGACTGGCTACGTTCCGTTTTGCCACCGAAGCCGAAGTTGAAACCGCTCTGAACTGCCGTCCCGGTTACATTGGCCCGGTCGGGGTGTCCGATTCCGTGCGCGTGATTGCAGACCGCAGCGTGTTTGTCATGAGCGATTTTGTTTGTGGCGCCAACAAGCCCGGCTATCACTTGACCGGCGTGAACTTCCTGCGTGATCTGCCCGATCCGGTGATTGTGGCCGATATCCGCAACGTGGTTGCCGGCGATCCGAGTCCGGACGGCAAGGGTTCGCTCGAACTGTGCCGCGGCATCGAAGTGGGCCACATCTTCCAGTTGCGCACCAAGTATTCCGAAGCGATGAACTGCCTGTTCACCGATCAGGATGGCCAGCAGAAGGTCATGGAAATGGGCTGCTATGGCATCGGCGTATCGCGCATTGTCGCAGCCGCAATCGAGCAG